>DATMVH010000449.1:0-26156 GCA_035563395.1 Solirubrobacteraceae bacterium | reverse complement strand
GCCCCGGCGCCCCCCGCCCCGGTCACGGAATCACCCGCCGCGGCCGTGGTCGCCGCATCGGCCGAGCTCGAGGGCGGCCCCACCGTCACCGCCGTCGCCGTCGTCGAGCCCGGCGAGGCCCTCGGCGAGCCCGAGGTGCGCGTCGGCGTCGAGCTCGACCTGGCCGGCGTCGCCGACGTCTGGCCGGCCGTTCTCGCCAACGTGCAGGACCGCTCGCCGATGCTCCACGCCCTGATCGCGAACGCCCGCCCGTCGGCGCTCGCCGCCGGCGAGCTCACGCTGAGCTGGGCGGAGTCGGCCGCGTTCTCCAAGCGCAAGGCCGAGGAGCCGAGCTGCCGCGAGCAGATCGCCGACGCCATCCGGGCGGTCACGGGCAGCTCGCTGCGCCTCGCCTACGCGCTGTCCGACGACGCGGTCCCCGCCGGCGAGGCCGCGCTCTCGCTGTCGGAGGACGAGCTCATCGAGCGCTTCATGCGAGAGTTCGATGCCGAGGAGCTTCCCGCCGACGAGGAGCCGTGATGCCGCAGCCACCGAACATCGGAGCACTGCTCCAGCAAGCCCAGAAGATGCAGGAGGAGATGCTCGCCGCGCAGGAGAAGCTCAAGGACGAGCGGGTCGAGGCGTCCGCGGGCGGCGGCATGGTCAAGGTCGTGATGACCGGCGACTTGGAGCTGAAGTCGCTGCAAATCGACCCCGACGCGGTCGACCCCGAGGACGTCGAGATGCT
Organism: Solirubrobacteraceae bacterium; assembly: GCA_035563395.1. Taxonomy (GTDB): domain Bacteria; phylum Actinomycetota; class Thermoleophilia; order Solirubrobacterales; family Solirubrobacteraceae; genus DASQMT01. Next base: position 25,429 of record DATMVH010000449.1, on the reverse strand, counting down.
GCAGGACATGGTGATGGCCGCGGTCAACGAGGCGCTGCGCCAGGCGATGGAGCTGCAGAGCAAGGCGACGGGCATGGGCGGCATGGATCCGGCGGCTGCGCTCGACGCGCTCGGCGGCCTTGGCGGATTGGGCGGCCTCGGCGGCGGCGGGCTGCCCGGCGGCGCCGGCGGCGCCCCGCCCAACCGGGCCGCGCGCCGGCGCCAGAGGTAGCCACCTGCTCGCCCCGCCCGTCCAGCGCCTCGTCACGGAGCTCGCCCGGCTTCCCGGCATCGGCAACCGGACCGCCCAGCGGCTGGCGTTCCACCTGCTGCGCGCGTCGCCGGAGGACGCGCACGCGCTTGCCGACGCCATCCGCGACGTGAAGGAGCGCATCTCGCTGTGCGAGGTCTGCTTCAACCTCGCCGAGGGCCCGCGCTGCGGGATCTGCACGGACGAGCGGCGCGACCCCGCGCTGATCTGCGTCGTCGAGGAACCCGGCGACGTCATCCCCATCGAGCGGACGCACGAGTACCGCGGCCGCTACCACGTGCTCGGCGGCGCGCTGTCCCCGATCGACGGGGTCGAGCCCGAGGACCTCAAGATCGCCGAGCTCTACCGGCGCATCGAGGCGGCCGACCCGCCCGTCGGCGAGGTCGTCCTGGCCACGAACCCGACGACGACGGGCGAGGCGACCGCGCTCCACATCGCCGACGGGCTGCGCACCCGGGCGCCCGACGTCGCGGTGACCCGGCTCGCGTCCGGGCTGCCGGTCGGCGGCGACCTCGAGTACGCGGACGAGGTGACGCTCGGGCGCGCGTTCGCCGGCCGGCGCGCGCTGTGAGGGCAGGCCGGGTACTCGTCGCCCGTGGCCGCCGCCGCCCACGACCTCGCCGCCCACCGCGACGCCTACCTGCAGGCGCTCCTGACGCGCCGCGCCGAGGCCGCTCGCGCGACCGTGGAGGCGGCGCTCGCCGGCGGCGTCCCCCTCCCCGAGATCTACCTCGAGATCCTGCAGCCCGCGCTCCAGGAAATCGGCCATCGCTGGGCGATCGACGAGCTCAACGTCGCCGAGGAGCACCACGCGACCGCGGTCACGCAGCAGCTGCTCGACGAGCTCAGCGGCCGCATGCGCACCCCGCCGTGCGACGGCCGCCTGGCGATCGTCGCCTGCACGCCGGGCGAGCTGCACGCGCTCGGCGCGCGCATGGTCGCGGACTTCCTCGAGGCCGACGGCTGGGAGGTCCTCCATCTCGGGGCCTCGACCCCCGCGTCGGACCTCGCCGAGCTCGCCGATCAGGAGCAGCCCGACGCGGTCGCGCTGTCCACGGCCACCGCCGGCTCGCTGCCGGGCATCGTCGATGCGCTGGAGCGCCTCGGCCGCCTCCGCCCGCGGCCATGCCTCGTCGTCGGCGGGCAGTTCTGGACGGCGGAGACGAGCCGCGCGGCGCGCGAGCTCGGCGCCGACATCGTGGAGCGCGACCTGCGCCGGCTGCCCGCGCTCCTGCGCGAGCGGATCGCGCCCCGCGACGGCTGACGCGGGCGCCGGCTCAGTCCGCCGGGCCGTACATCCCGCGCCCGACGCGGCGGATCCGCCCGTCCCGCACCGCAGCGCGCAGGGCCGCGCCGTACCGCCCGGGTCCCCAGTACCGGCAGCCGACGAGGCGCCCGAGCTGCCGCCGGGCCAGCACCCCGTGCTCGCGCACCGCCCGCTCGAGCTGCTCGATCTCGCGCCCGAGGTAGTAGTCGCTCTGCTCGGCGTCGCGGGTCGAGCTCGTGAGGAACGGCGACCAGCCGCGGCGCCCGCTCATGGCTCGCCTCCGCTCGACGGCGCGCGGGAGGGGCGGTCGCGCGCGAACCGCCGGTGGTCGTCGCCGCCGCCCTCGATCGGCGCGCCCTTCTCGCCCTCGACCGCGTCCAGGTCGATGTCCCCGGCGGCCCCGTCCTCGCGCGCCTCCGCGTCCTCGGCGGTCAGCGGCTTGGCGATGTCCTCGAGCTGCTTCTGCGCGGCCTCCACCCCGAGGACGATCTCCACGATCCCCGCCGCGATCATCAGCCCGGCGCCGAGGAGGTAGCCGACCATCACGTTCTGCTCGCCGCCGGTCTCGATCAGCCGCCCGAACAGCAGCGGGCCGGTGATGCCGCCGATCGCCGTGCCGACGGCGTAGAAGAAGGAGATCGCCATCGCCCGTGTCTCCATCGGGAAGATCTCGGAGACCGTCAGGTACGCCGCGCTCGCGCCCGCCGACGCGAAGAAGAAGATCACGCACCACGCGATCGTCTGGGTGGCCGCGGTGAGGACGCCCGCGTTGAACAGCACCGCGGTGACCGCCAGCAGCGCGCCCGACAGGATGTAGGTGCCGGCGATCATCGGCTTGCGCCCGACGGAGTCGAACAGCGGCCCGAGCAGCAGCGGCCCGGCGAAGTTGCCGACCGCGAAGGCGGCGATGTACCAGCCCACCTGGTCGGCGCCGACGCCGTAGAACTTGTCCAGCACCAGCGCGTAGGTGAAGAAGACGGCGTTGTAGATGAACGCCTGCCCCACGAACAGCGCCAGGCCGAGCACCGTCCGGCGGGGGTAGAGCTTGAAGACGGTCTTCGTCACCGTGCCGAAGCCGATCGCGCGCCGCTGGCGGATCGTGATCGAGCCGCGCGGCGCGTCGAGCTCCTGCCCGGTCTCCTCCCGCACCTGCCGCTCGATGCGCGACACGAGCGCGTCGGCCTCCTCCTCGCGGCCGTGGATGAAGAGCCAGCGCGGGGACTCCGGCACGTAGCGGCGGACGAGGATGATCCCGAGGCCGAGGATCGCGCCGAGGCCGAAGGCGACGCGCCAGCCGACGTCGGCGGCGAACAGGCTCTCGTCGAGCAGGACGAGCGAGAGCAGCGCCCCGAACGCGGTGCCGAGCCAGAACGACCCGTTGATGATGAGGTCCACCGTGCCGCGGACGCGCGCCGGGATCAGCTCGTCGATCGCGGAGTTGATGGCCGCGTACTCGCCTCCGATGCCCGCGCCGGTGAAGAACCGGCACACCGCGAACCACAGGAACGAGGTCGAGAACGCGGTGGCCACGGTCGCGACCAGGTAGAGCGCGAGGGTGATCATGAAGAGCTTCCTGCGCCCCATCCGATCCGCGAGGTGGCCGAAGAAAAGGGCGCCGGTGCACGCCCCGGCGACGTAGATGGCCGCCGCGGTGCCGATCTGCGACTCCGTGATGGCGAGCCCGGAGCCCTCCTCGGTCAGGCGGCTCGCGATCGTGCCGACGATCGTGACCTCGAGGCCGTCGAGGATCCACACGGCGCCGAGGCCGACGACCACGAGCCAGTGCCACCTGCCCCACGGGAGGCGGTCCATCCGGCCGGGGATGTCGGTCTCGATGGTGCGCAGCTCTACCGGTCCGGCCACTTCGCGCCCCCTTCCGCCGGCCCCTGGATCTCGACCTCGTGTCACGTACCCGACCGCGGATTCACCCGAAACGGGCGCGGGTACGCGGGCCACCGGTGTTCCTCTTCTTCTCCAATCGGCTCGGCTGCGTCGGCTCCCTGCTGATCTCCGCGCTGGTGACCATCGTCCTGCTCATCCTCCTGGGGGTCCTGTGAGCGACCAGACCACACCGCCCGATCCGACGCCGTCACCGGACATGGCGCCGGGAGACGAGGCACCGCCCGACAGCCCCGGCGTGGGCGACGACGTCTGCCCGGACTGCAGCGGCACGGGCAAGGTCGACGGCAGCGAATGCCCCTCCTGCGGGGGCACCGGCTACGTGCAGCGGGGGATCGGCGGCGGTTAGCGCACGGACCTGACACGCCGGTCGCGGCCGTTTCGCGCCGGACCGGGATGACGCGGCCCCCGGGCCGACTTGTCGGCCGCGCCGCGTCCCGGTCTCATCGCGCTGGTACCCGTGACCGCGACCGACCTGCTCACCCGGCACTGCCAGATCGTCGCGCGACGGCTGGGCACCGGCTCCGTCATCCCGTTCCTGGGCGCCGGCGCGAACCTCTGCGACCGGCCCGCGGACGTGAGCTGGCCGTCGGACGGCTTCCTGCCGAGCGGCGACGAGCTCGCGACCTACCTGGCCGGCCTCTACAGCTTCCCCGAGGACAACCACGAGCTGCTGCGCGTCGCGCAGTGGATCGACCTGCAGAGCCCACGGGCGCTCGTCGACGAGCTCCACGACATATTCACCCGGCCCTGCGCACCGAACTCGCTGCACCGCTTCCTGGCACAGCTCCCGGCGACGCTCCGCGCGGAGGGCCGGCGGATCTGCGGCCAGCTCATCCTGACCGCGAACTACGACGACGTGCTCGAGCGCGCCTTCGCGGAAGCGACCGAGCCCGTCGACGTCGTCGTCTTCGAGTCCCGCCGCAACGACCAGCGCTTCGTGCACCTGCGCCCCGACGGCGAGCGCGTGCCGATCGTGGATCCCGCCCTGTACCGGGAGTTCGCGCTCGAGCAGCGCTCCGTGATCCTGAAGATCCACGGCGACGTCGACCCCGACGAGCTCGATCACGACACGTTCGTCGTGACGGAGGACCACTACATCGACTATCTCGCCGGCGAGGGCGTGCGCTCGCTGATCCCCGCCTACCTGATGCGCCGCATCCGCGAGAGCGACCTGCTCTTCCTCGGCTACTCGATGCGCGACTGGAACCTGCGCGTGATCCTCCGGCAGATCTGGGCCGAGCAGGGCATCAGGACCGGCGGCTGGTCGATCCAGCGCAACCCGGGCGAGATCGACAAGAGGTTCTGGGCGCGGCAGCAGATCGAGATCCTCGACGTCCCGCTCGAGGACTGGGTGGAAGGCATGCGGGCGCAGGCGCGATGACCGTCCCGGTCGCCGCTCCCGCCGCCGTGCGGCGCTCCCCGTATCAAGGCCTCGTGCCGTTCACCGAGGCCGACGCCGACTGGTTCTTCGGCCGTGACGAATGGGCGGCGGTCATCGCCGACAATCTGCGCGCCTACCGGATCACCGTCCTCTACGGACCGAGCGGCGTGGGCAAGAGCTCCGTCCTCCGCGCGGGACTCATGCGCCAGCTGCGCGACGAGGCGCGCGAGAACGCCGCCGACGTCGGCGTGCCGCGGCTGCTCCCCGTCATCTTCTCGGCGTGGAGCCTCGACGAGCCCCTGACGGCGCTCGAGCGCGCCGTCGCGGCCGCCGGGACGGAGTTCGTGGCGGGCGCGGACGGGCCGGTCCCGGGCGGGTCGCTCGCGTCGCTGCTGGACCGCCTGCCCGCCCAGGCCGGCGGCCCGCTCCTGCTGGTCCTCGACCAGCTCGAGGAGCTCTTCCTCTACCACGAGGGGTCGGGCGACGCGACGCTCGAGGAGCTCAGCGCGGTCCTGCGGCGCCGCGAGCCGTCCGTGCACCTGCTGCTCTCGCTGCGCGAGGACGCGCTCGCCCGGCTCGATCGCTTCGAGGGCCGCGTTCCCGGTCTGCTCGACCATCTCCTGGGGCTCGCCCACCTCGACCGCGAGGCCGCGCGCGAGGCCATTCTCGCGCCGCTGGAGCACTGGAACGCCGTGGCGGCGGAGCGCGGCGAGGAGGTCTCCGCGGAGCCCGCGCTCGTGGAGGCCGTGCTGGAGCAGGTGCAGACGGGCAAGGTGTCCGTCGGCGAGCGCGGAGCCGGCGCGGCGGACGCGCGCGAAGACGCGGCGAGCGTCGAGGCGCCGTACCTGCAGCTCGTGCTGATGCGGCTGTGGGACGAGGAGCGGCGGATCGGCTCGCGGGAGCTGCGCGTGCAGACCTTGCACCGGCTCGGCGGCGCGGAGCGGATCGTGCGGACGCACCTCGACTCCGCTCTCGCCGCGCTGTCGCCGCGCGAGCAGCGCGTCGCCGGGCGCACGTTCCGGTACCTCGTCACGCCGTCGGGGACGAAGGTGGCCTACCGCCTCGGGGACCTCGCGGAGTACGCCGAGGTGTCGGAGGCGGATCTCGAGCCGCTGGTCGCGGAGCTCGCCGGCGACGTGCGCGTCCTCCGGCCTGCCGGCGACGGGCGCTACGAGATCTACCACGACGCGCTCGCGGGACCGATCCTCGACTGGAACGGGCGCTGGCACGAGCGGATGAAGCGGCGACGCGACTGGCTGCGGATCGGCGTGCTCGCGGCCCTGGTGGTCGCGCTCGCGGTGATCGCGGTCGTCATCGCGAGGCTGGTCGGGGACGCGCGGGACGCGGAGGAGGCGGCGCGGCTCCAGGGATCGAAGGCGCTCGCGGAGCAGGCGTTCGCCGCACTCGCGACGTCGCCGCGCGACGCGCTTCAGCTCGCACTCAAGGCGAGACGGCGACTTCGTCCCGGAGGCGGAGGACGCCCTGCGCGCGGCGATCGAAGGCACCACCGTCCATCACGTGCTCGGCGAGGGCGCGGACGCGACCGACGGCTTGGTCCTGAGCGGCGACGGTGCCCGCCTCGTGACGTACGGCACGAGCGGAGCGACAGTCTGGGACGTTCGGGCGGGTCGGGCGCTCAGCACCCTCCCCACCAATGGACAGCGCGTCTATCAGGCGGCATTCAGCGCCGACGGGGAGCGCGTCATGACGGTCGGCGACGACGGACTCGGGGTCTGGGAGGCCGCCAACGGGCGGCGCATCGACGACGGCGTGGGACGCCGCGCACGGCGGCGCGCCCAGGGGCTGAGCTCCGACGGACGCACCGTCGTCGTCGGAGAGCCTGGGAGGCTCGCGCTGCTCCGCGTGCCCACGGGTCGGACGGTGGGCACGCTCCCGGTGAGCCGCCGCGTCGACCAAGGGTCGGTCCTGAGTCCGGGTGGCGATCGTCTCATCACCGGCGGTACGGACGGCACGGTGCGACTCTGGAAGGTCGGCAGCGGGCGTCGCCTCGAGGAGCTCCTCGTGCAACGGCGGGCGGTACGCCGATTGCAAGCCGCGATCTTCGACGCCGGAGGTGACCGGGTGCTCCTCGCCTACCGCGGGCGGATGGTGCTGGTGGACGCGCGTACCGGCCAGGTCAGACACACCGTCCGCACCCGGGATCGCGTCACGTCCGCGGTCATGAGCTCGGACGGACGGCGAGTCCTGACGCTCGGCGAGAAGCGGACGCGCGTATGGGACGCGACCACCGGACGATCGATCGCCACGGTGCGCGGGCTCGAACAGTTCACAAACGCGCCCTTCAGCCTCGATGGCTCGTTCGTCGCAGCGGCGGGGGCAAACGGCCGCGTCCGGATATGGGACGCCGCCACGGGCGCGCTGCTCAGCGTGCTCAGGAGCGGCGAGGCCGCCGCGGAGCACGTCGTCTTCGCCCCCGACGGACGATCGGTCTTCACAGCGACCGAAGATGGAACCGTGGCGGTCTGGGACGTCGCCGCGAGCATCCGCGGACAGCTGGTACTCGGCGGGCACCGCGAAACCGTCCACCAGGCAACCTTCGATCCCGCCGGCGCACGCGTGGCCACGGCAAGTGCGGACGGCACCGTGCGGATCTGGAGCGCCGCGACCGGACGGACTCTCCATAGTCTGCGAGCACATCCGATCGGGGCCTTCGGCGCTGCGCTCGGCCCCGACCACCGGCTGTTGACCGCAGGCTTGTTCGCCCTGCGCATGTGGGACTCGGCGACGGCCGAGGTCCTGTGGACGTTCGGGTCCACCGACGTCAACGCGCCCTTCGATTACTCGAGTCCGGAGATCAACGCCGACGCGACGCTCGTCGTGGCGGTGTCGTCGAAGGGGGCCATCGTCTTCACCGCGAATGGCAAGCGCCTCCGCACCTTCACCAGTCGTAAGAGCTTCCCGCGGTCCGCCACCTTCAGCCCCGACGGCCGATCGGTCCTTGTGGCCGGCGGTGACGGCACCCTGACGATCTGGGACCCGCGAGCGCGTGGCGGGCCAAGGCGGACACTGCGCACGGGGACCGCGCTCCGGAGCGCCGCGTACAACCGTGACGGCACACGCGTCGTGATCGCGGGTGAAGATGGGACGGCGCAGATCTGGGACCTGAGGAGACCGCGTGCCCCGGTCCACACATTGCGCGGACACGGTGGACGCGGCATCAACAGCGCCGCCTTCAGCCCCGACGACCGCTTCGTGGTCACGGCTGGGGACGACGAGACCGTTCGCGTATGGAACGCCGCCACCGAGCGCCTGCTGATCACCCTGCGCGGGCATGCGGGTCCCGCGGAATCGGCAGAGTTCTCGCCCGACGGCAACTCCATCCTGAGCGCCGGCGCCGATGGCCTCGCGCGCCTGTGGCCCTGCGATACGTGCCGCCTCGGGTTCGGCGCGCTCAGGGAGCGCGCGCGCGAGCGGCTCGCGCAGATGCGCTGACGCGTTACGCGGACGCGATCGCGGGTGGGTTGCGCAGCGTCTGCAGGACGGTGCAGTAGCGCTCGGCCTTGGCTCGCAGGGACTCGAGCTGCTCCGGCGTGGCGCCCGGCGCGTCGATCTCGAAGCGCAGGCGGATCGCGGAGAAGCCGACGGGCGCCTCGCGGTCGAGGCCGAGCGTGCCGCGCAGGTCGAGGTCGCCGTCGACCACGACCTCGATGGAGCGCGTCTCGATGCCCATCGCCGCCGCGACCATCTGGCACGTGAGCTGCGCGCAAGCCGCGAGCGCGCCGAGCAGGAGGTCACCCGAGCAGGCCGCGGTCCCGGGGCCGCCGACGCCGGGATGCGCCTCCGCGGCCTGGATGAGGCGCCCGAGGTCCACGGAGCAGCTCGTCGCCGCGTCCTGCTCGCTCGCGCGCGCGGTCAAGGTGATCCTCGCCGCCTCCGGCTCGTCCCGGTAACGCGCCTTCAGCGGCGCCTGGAGCTCGCGCAGTTCCATCGCGGTCACCCTACGCCTCGGCCTCTTCGCGCGTCGGCGGCGGCGCGCCCGGCAGCTCCGGTCGCGGCACGTCCGGCGTGCGCGCGACGGTGATGGCGGCGACGAGGTAGCGGACGGCCGGCGGGAACGGCCGCCCGGGCACGCGCTCCTCGGCGCCCTCCTCGTAGGCGTCGAGCAGCGCCAGGATCGCGGCGAAGAGCGCCGCGTTCGGGCCGTCGGCGCCGACCGCGCACGCGAGCCGCGCGAGCCCGAGCGGCTCGACCGGATCGCCGCCGCCCGCCAGCCGGTTGAAGGCGCCCCCCAGGTGGGCGACGACGCGCTCGAGCAGCAGGTCGAGCGGCTGCGCGGGCGGCCCCGGCGGCGCGCCGAGGTCCTCGGGCGCCTCGCCGGCGAGCACGCGCTCGATCGTGTCGCCCGCGATCCCGCGGATCTGCGCGGGGGTCAAGCCCGCCTGGACGGCGCAGCGAAGGCCGAGCGCCGCGGCGACGAGCGGGCGGCCGTACGGCGAGTCGCTGGCCCAGACGATGTTCCGCGGCGGCACGAGCGCGAAGAGGGTCAGGAGATCGGAGGGATGCCACCACGCCGTGTCCACGAGCACGTTCGGATGGTCGGGCAGGACGCGCCACAGCCACGCGAGGTCCGAGATCGCGGCGTGGGCGAGGATGAGCGACGCGCCCGGGAAGGCGGCGGCGAGCTCCACGGTGCGCCGCCCGAGCGCCGGGATGCCGCGTCCGGCGTGGATGAGCACCGGCACCCGCCGCTCGTGCGCGAGCGCGACGATGTCGGCGACCGCGGGCGCGTCCATGCCGAACCGCTCGGCGCGGGGATGGAGCTTGATGCCCCGCGCGCCGTCGTCGAGCGCCCGGCGCGCCTCGGCGGCCGCCCCGTCGTGAGGGTCCACGCGGCAGAAGGCGACGAGCCGGTCCCGGTGCGCCGCCGCCGCGGCGACCACAGCGTCGTTCGCCGCGCGATAGCCGTCCGGCTCGTGCATCGGGAAGACGACGCCGCGCGCGTCCGCGGCCGCGAGCCCCGCGACCAGCTCGTCCGTCGTCTGCTTGAAGCCGTCCGGGTCGTTCTGGCCGATGTGCGTGTGCGCGTCGTAGAGCGCGAGCGGCCCCGTGGTCTCGACGAGGCGGGTCAGCCAGGGGCGGAAGGCGTCGTCGAGCGGGATCACGGGTTGGGCACCCTAGCGGGGGCATACTCAGCACATGCACATCCGCCGCGCCCGCGTGCGCATCGAGACGGACCGGCACCTGATCGAGGGGACGCTCCGGCTCCCCGCGGAGGGCTACCGCTCGCGCCTGACGGACTTCCTCAACGCACACGGGACGGACTTCATCCCGGTGACGGACGCCGAGCTCGCCGTCCGGGACGGCGCGCAGCCGCTCGAGAACCACGCGTACCTCGCGGTCGCCGCCCGGCACGTGGTCCTCGTGGTCGAGCTCGAGTCGCTCGGGGTCTTCGACGAGGCGGGCGAGCCCCCGGGAGAGCCCGTGGTGACCCGCTCGATCCCGCCGCCCGGCGGTCCGGACCCCGGGCCGCCGCCCTCGCCCGGCTTGCCGTCCTCCGGCCCGCCCGCGCCCGGACCGCCGCCGGGCCACTGACGCGCGGGCTAGACTGCCCCGCCCCATGACCCGCGTCCTCGTCACCGGCGGCAGCGGCAAGCTCGGCCGCGCCTGCGTCCGCGATCTCATCGAGCACGGATACGACGTCATGAACGCCGACCGCGTCCCCTCGCCGGACGCGCTGTGCCCGTTCGTGGCCGTCGACCTTGAGGACATCGGCGATACCTTCCAGGTCCTCGGCGGCGTGGACGAGCACACCGCGCCGTTCGACGCCGTGGTGCACCTCGCGGCCATCCCGGCGCCGGGGATGACGCCGAACGGCACGGTGTTCCGCGTCAACACCATCAGCACCTACAACGTGTTCGAGGGCGCCCGCCGGCTCGGGATCAAGAACGTCGTGTGGGCGTCGAGCGAGACGCTCCTCGGCCTGCCGCTCGACACGCCGCCCGTCGCCATCCCGATCGACGAGGAGCAGGCGCCGCGCCCCGAGTCGGCCTACTCGCTCTCCAAGCTCATGGGCGAGGCCATGGCGGGCGAGTTCTGCCGCTGGGACCCGGAGCTCAAGATCGCGTGCCTGCGGTTCTCCAACGTCATGTATCCCGAGGACTACGCGGCTTTCGCGGACTTCGACGCCGACGCCCGGACGCGCAAGTGGAACCTGTGGGGCTACATCGACGCGCGCGACGGCGCGCAGGCCATCCGCAAGGCGATCGAGGCGCGGATCACCGGCGCCGAGACGTTCATCATCGCCAACGCCGACACGGTCATGAGCCGCCCGAACGCCGAGCTCGTGGCCGAGGTCTTCCCCGGCGTGCCCTTCGACGCCGCCGTCGGCGGGAACGAGACCCTCCTCTCGATCGAGAAGGCCCGCCGGGTCTTGGGCTACGAGCCCGAGCACTCCTGGCGCGACGCCTCCTAGCGACACCCTCGGTGGGGAAGCGCAAGACGCGCGCCCCCACCGTCCGGCGCCGGGTTACAGCCCGAGGATGGCGAGCATCCGGTTCGGCAGCGTCGCCAAACGCGCTCGAGAACCGCGTCACCTGTCCGGTGGCAGCGGTCACGGTTCCCGCCTGGCCGTCCGATCTGCCGGTCACCGGTTGACCGTCCGCGGCCACAGCGCCTCGGTCGGCGCTGCCGAAGCGGACGACGGCACCACGAACCACCGCGCCACGACGCGGCGAGCACCATCATGCGCACGCCGCGGTCGACGTGCTGCGCCGGCCCGCACGGCGACAGCGTGCGGAGGCGACGGAGAACGGTCAGGAAGAGGGCGTCGACCAGGCTGCGGGGCGCACCCCGGCGCGCATGCCGGCACGGTCCTGGAGAGCGTCGACGGCGCGATCATCCGCGTCCCCAACCGGCTTTTGCTCGACGCCGTCGTCGTCGTGGAACGCGCGCCCGGCGGCTCCGGACCGGCGGACGGCGACGCGGCGGCATAGGACGTCGCGGCGCAGCCGCCGGCGACGAGCGCTCCGCCGCGGCGTAACCGCTTTGCCGCGCCCGCCGCCATGTACGAGCATGGCGTCAGCCGGCGAACCGCGGGAGGAGAGGCGTGGCGGAACACGAGGAGAAGTTCGGGCTCGACCATGGGGGCGCGCCGCCCGGCGGCTACGACCCGAACGGCGACGGCCGGCTGCAGGCCTCCTTCGTCGAGCAGTGGCGCACCAACGCCTACGGGTGCTTCTCGTCGGGCCACAAGTTCTGCCGCGAGGTCTGCCCCGTCATGCAGGTCACGCGCAACGAGAACCACACCCCGACGGCGTTCCACGCGAACATCGTCGCGATGGACAAGGGCCTCGTGGACGTGGCCGACGTCGCCGACGACTACGTCCACTGCACCCAGTGCGGCGCGTGCGAGCTGCGGTGCCCGAACACGCTCTTCACCGGCGACTTCTACCGCCACCGCACGCGCACGGTCGACGTGGTCAAGGCGATGCGCGCGCTCATGGTGGCGACCGGCAACGAGCGCGAGCACTGGAAGCTGTGGAACGAGCGCCTCGCCGAGCGCCACAACGAGCCGGTGCTGGGCGACGTCCCGGTGAGCCAGGAGCACGTCGCGGACTGGGCGGAGGGCCTCGACATCCCCGTCGGCGGCGAGACGATCCTGTTCGTCGACTGCGAGGCGGCCTTCTACCGCACGTCCTACGCGCGTGCGTTCGCCCAGCTGCTGCAGAAGGCCGGGGTCGAGTTCGGCCTCATGCGCGAGCAGTGGTGCTGCGGCGGGCCGGCGGCCGAGATGGGCTACGTCGACCTCGCGCGCCGCCACGCCGACCACAACGTCGCGGACTGGCGCGCGGTCGGCGCCAAGCGGATCATCGCGCCCGACCCGCACGACTACATCGCCTTCACGGAGGACTACCCGCGCTACTACGGCGACGACTACGAGTTCGAGATCGTCCTCGGCGTCGAGCTCGTCAACGACCTGGTCACGGACGGCCGCATCCAGCTCACGCAGGCGGTCGACCGCGTCGTCACCTACCACGACCCGTGCCGGCTGAACAAGCGCAAGGGCGTCCACGCGGCGCCCCGCGAGCTGCTCCGCGCCGTGCCCGGCCTGACGTTCAAGGACGTCGACCACGTGACCCAGTGGTCCTACTGCTCGGGCGGCGGCGGCGGGCTGCCGGTGGAGAAGCCGGAGATCACGGAGGAGATCAGCCGCCGCCGGGTCGCCCGCGCGCAGGAGCTCGAGGTCGACACGCTCGTGAGCGCGTGCCCGTGGTCGGAGCGCCCGCTGTCGGCCGCCGGCGCCGCGGCCGCGGAGCCGCTGGACGTCGTCGACCTGTTCGAGCTCGTCGCGCGGTCCGCGGGCATCGAGGTCGGCGGCCACACGCACGCGGCGCAGGAGGCGCGGTCGTGAGCGTCGCCTTCAAGAGCGCGGTCGACGACTCCGTCGTCGACGAGCTCCGCGCGATCATCCCCGACGAGGGGCGCGTGCTGCCGAACCTCAGCTCGCGCGTGAACCGCACGCGCGTCCCGGCGCCGTTCCCCGTTCACCGCTGGGCGGAGTTCATGCCCGACGTGGCGGTGCTGCCGACGTCGGCCGAAGAGGTCTCCGAGGTCGTCAAGCTCGCCAACCGGCTGCAGATCCCCGTCGTCCCCCGGGCCGGCGGGACCGGGCTCTCCGACGGCGCGGTGCCGCTGCGCGGCGGCATCCTCGTCGACGTCAAGCTGATGAACGAGATCCACGAGATCGACCTCGTGGACCGCACCGTGACCGTCGGGCCGGGCATCAACATGCTCAAGCTCAACGAGGAGCTCAAGCGCCACGGCGTCTTCTATCCCGACGACCCGGCCTCCTATCCGTGCTCGCTCGTCGGCGGGCGCATCGGCACGGGCGGCTGGTCGCTGATCGGCTCACGCTTCGGCCACACGCGCGACAACGTCATCTCGATGCAAGTGGTCCTCCCCACGGGCGAGATCGTGGAGATCGCGGAGGGCGGCGGGCGCAAGCTGCGCAAGTCCTCCACCGGGCTCACGCTCAAGCACCTCTTCACCGGGCATCAGGGGACGCTCGGCATCACGACGGAGGCGACGCTCGACCTCGTGCCGCGCCCGGAGGTCGAGTTCGCCGCGTTCTTCGCCTTCGACGACTACATGAAGGCCTACGAGACGACCGGGGTGCTGGCGAAGTCGGGGCTGGCGACGCTCGCCGGCGTCGTGCTCTTCGACGAGTGGAAGATCGCCTACCTGCGCCGCGACGACGAGGCCTACATCCCCCAGCCGGCGTCCGTGAAGGCGGTCGTCGCGGTGGCCATGTACGGCAGCCGGGTGGAGGTCGAGCCCGCGTCGAAGCGCGTGATGCAGCTCGGCCGCAGCCTCGGCGGCAAGTACCTGGGCGACGAGATCTCCGCCGGGGACTGGGCCTCGCGCCACGACCGATACGCGACGCCGCTGCACGGCCGCGACAAGGACGGGCAGGCGGTGATGATGTCGTGGCACTGCGAGGACGCGGCGCTGAACTACTCCGTGCTGCCGCAGGTGCGCGAGGAGTGGCACGCGATCGTGGCGCGCTACCGCGAGCGCTACGGGATCTTCGACGACTGGGGCATGTTCGCCTACACGAACGGGGCGTTCAAGCCGTGGGCCGACTACCTCGTCGAGATCGACGTCGGCATCTGGGAGTCGCGCCTGGACGACGAGAACTGGGCCGGCTGGGTCGCGTGCAAGCGGGAGATCTCCGAGGTGACGCTGAAGTACGGCGGCTCCATCACCGCCTGCCACGGCGCGACGCGGGAGGGCGACGCGGAGCTCGTGCCCGCCGAGATGGGCAGCTCGTGGGAGGTCGTCAAGCGGATCAAGCGCGCGCTCGACCCGAACAACATCATGAACCCGGGCAAGCAGTCGCTCGACGAGGCGTACGCGTCCGGCAACGGGAGCGCGCCATGAGCATCTTCCGCCTCGGCGACCAGAAGCCGCCCGAGCCCCAGCGCGTCACCGACGTCGTGGTGACGCGCTTCGAGCACGTGTTCGAGGTCGATCCGGAGCTCATGACCCTCACCGGCCAGCAGGAGCTCCCGGCGTGGGACACGAAGCGGATCGTCGACAGCCGCTGGGATCACCTCGACTGGATGCACGACCACTTCGCCGACGACGTGCTGCTGGCCGGCGAGGAGTCGGAGACCATGCCGCCCGCCGAGCGCGCGATGCCGAGCGAGGAGGAGGCCGATCCGCGGCCCGTGCCCGGCGACACGGACGGGGTCGGATGGATCGAGCGTCCCGCGGTCGACCCGCCGGACGTCCGCGAGCCGTGACGATCGAGCAGCCGAGGACAGGAGAACCGATGGGCAACGGGATGCGCTTCAGCTTCTGCATGCTGCCGGACTATCCGATGGCCGAGATGGTCGAGATGGCCCGGACCGCCGACGAACTCGGCTTCTACGCGTGCTACTCGGTCGACGAGACCTGGCACAAGGACCCGTTCGTGGTCTTCGCCGCCGCGGCGGAGAAGACGCAGCGGATCCGCTTCGGCCCCAACGTCACCCACGTGTTCTTGCGCGAGCCGACGCTCATCGCGCAGCAGATCGCGACGCTCGACGAGCTGACCGGCGGGCGGATGGAGCTCGTGGTCTCGACCGGGAACTTCGGGCTGCTCTCGCAGTACAACCTCGACTGGTCGAGCAAGAAGCCGCTCTCGCGCCTCAAGGAAGCCATCCACGTGATGCGCACCTTCCTCGACGAGGGCGCGATCACCTTCGAGGGCGACTTCTTCCGCTACAGCGGCCTCTACACGTTCGCGCGGCCGGTGCAGGAGCGTATCCCGATCAAGATGGGCGGCATGAAGGGGCCGCGCTCGTTCCAGACCGCGGGCGAGATCGCCGACGGGCTGCACCAGGCGATCGCGTACTCGCGCGAGGCGTACGACTACATGACGGAGAACATCCGGGTCGGCGCGGAGCGCGCGGGACGCAACTGGGAGGACCTCGATCTCGGCGCGTGGGTCGTCACGATGGTCTCCGAGGACGGCGACGCGGCGCGGCACGCCGCGCGGATCCTCTGCTCGTTCTACATCTCCTCGATGCCGGACGAGCTGGTGCGGCGCCATGGGATCGAACCCGAGGAGCTCAAGCCGGTCGTGGACGCGCTCGGGGCGGGCGACATCGCCGGCGCGGTCGAGCGCTTCAAGCCCGAGTACGCGGAGAAGCTCTCGGTCGCCGGGACGCCCGACGAGGTCGTCGAGAAGATCAGGACCGACATCCAGCCCAGCGGGATCAACCACATGATCCTCGCGCTCTCCGACCCCGCGCTCGTGAAGCTGTTCTCCGGCGAGGAGGTCGCGAACGTGCCGGACATCCGCGGTCAGCTGCGGCTCGTGGCGGAGCGGGTCATGCCCGCCTTCGAGCCCGCGCTGCGCTGAACGCCGGCAGCGGCGGCGGGCGGCCGACCCGCCGCCGCACGCGGCGGGTGCCCAGCCCCGCCCCGCGCGTCACGGCGCTCCAGCGCGCCGCCACGGTCACGTGGCCCACGCCCGGCGGCGGAGCCGCTTGGCGAACGCGAGTGCGTGCTGCGCCTCGTCCAGCAGCTCCACCGCGTCCCGGCCCGGCATTCCGCCCAGCATCAGCGCGTCGACGTACTCGCGCAGCACGTCGGCGTCCTCGCGCACCGCCACGCCCCGGTGCAGCAGCTCGTACAGCGCCTGCGGCTCGGCGGCGCGGCGGAAGACGGCCGACACCCGCGTGCCGCCGTCCGGCGACTCCCCGGCGACCCGGATGGCGTCGGCCAGCCGGCCGATCAGGCCCAGCCCGGCACCCATGCCGGGATGTTCCGTGAACTCGCCCATGCCGCGGCCGCAGTCGGACACGGTCACGCCGACGCTGCGGTTCGCGACCGACCCCGCGACGTACATCGGTCCCTCGCGGTCGCCGTAGGCGTGCAGCACGACGTTGGTCGTCGCCTCCGTGACGACCAGCGCGATGTCGCCCCGGCGGTCCTCGTCGACGTCCAGGCCGGCGAGCGCCGCGTCGAGCTCCCGCCGCACCCGCCCGACGCAGATCGGGACCGCCGGAAGCACCGCCTCGTAGATGCAGAGGTCGGCGCTGCGGGCGCAAAGGGCGACGGGCGTCGCGGCGCCGTCGAACGCCAGCCGGCGATCGTCCGCCTCCCGCAGCCGCCGTGGCATGGCGGGCTGCAGCCGTCCTCCGCGTCGCTGCACGCTCAGCTCACCCGAACGGCAGTCGCTCTCGGCCCGTCACCGCTGAGCGCACCGCCGTCACCGCGGAGCTCGTCCCGCGTCCGCCTCGCCGCCCAGGCGACTCGGCGCGCAACTCGCCGCCGCAGCGGCGGCAACCCGTCGTCAGATGGCTCTCCAGCCTCACGACCCGATACGCCAACCTGCAGTCGGCACACCGCACCTGCTTCACGCCTACGCCTCCCGTCTCGGCGCGTGGACTGCACTTACGCCAGGAAACGGTAAGCCGCGTGTCAGCTCGCGCAAGACCGTTCGGCACTTGGCGTCGAATCACTGACAGACGCGCGGGCCCCGGTCAGGGCGGCGACCGCGGGACTGGCAACGGGCGGTGCTCGGCGATGCCGCTCGCCGACGGCCGGGTGCGCCCCCGCGCCAGGGCCCGCCCGCCGGCGCGGGACGGCGTGGGATACGCTCCGCCCCGGCCTGCAGCGACCGGGAGGGGAGCCGTCGTGGGACGTGTGGTGCACTTCGAGATCCATTGCGCCGACCTCGACCGTGCCGAGGCCTTCTACCGCGACGTCATGGGCTGGGAGATCCAGCGCTGGGAGGGCGGCGCGGTCGACTACCGCCTCGTGACGACCGGGGCCGATGAGCCGGGCATCGACGGCGCGCTCGTCGAGCGCCGGGGCGAGATCGACGGCACGGCGGTGATCGCCTACGTCTGCACCGTTCGCGTCGACGACCTCGCGGGTACGGAGCGGCGCGTGCGGGACGCGGGCGGCGAGCTCGCGCTGCCGCGCGACGAGATCCCCGGCGTGGGCCATCTCGCATACTTCAAGGACACCGAGGGCAACATCTTCGGCGCCCTCCAGCCGGCGTAGGAGGCAGGAACGATGAGCACGTCGGAGACCGCGAGCGCGCCGCCGCCCGCGCAGGACGGGGCGATCCTGCAGCCGTCGGCGTCCTACAGCATCACGATGCGGGTGCGCCTGCTCCAGCGGCCCGGCTCCTTCGGGCAGGTGGCGAGCGCGATCGGCAGCACGGGGGCGATCCTCGGGGCGATCGACCTCGTCCGCGTCGAGAAGGGCACGGTGCTGCGCGACGTGACGGTTTCGTGCGTCGACGCCGCGCACGGCCGCCGGGTGGTCGAGGCGGTCGACGCCGTGGACGGGGCCACGGTCGAGCGCGTGCTCGACCGCACCTTCGAGATGCACCAGGGCGGCAAGATCGCCGTCACCGCCACGGTGCCGCTGAAGAGCCGCGACGACCTCTCCATGGCCTACACGCCGGGCGTCGCGCGGGTCTGCACGGCGATCCACGAGGACGTCGACCGCGCGTGGTCGCTGACGATCAAGGGCAACACCGTCGCGGTCGTGTCCGACGGGACCGCGGTGCTCGGCCTCGGCGACATCGGCCCGGAGGCCGCGATGCCCGTCATGGAGGGCAAGGCGCTCCTGTTCAAGGAGTTCGCCGGCGTGGACGCGTTCCCCCTCTGCGTCGCCACCAAGGACGTGGACGAGATCGTCGCCTTCGTGAAGGCCGCCGCGCCCGCGTTCGGGGGCATCAACCTCGAGGACATCGCCGCGCCGCGGTGCTTCGAGATCGAGCGGCGCCTGCGTGCGGAGCTCGACATCCCCGTCTTCCACGACGACCAGCACGGCACCGCGATCGTCGTGCTCGCCGCCCTGCTCAACGCCTTGCGCCTCGTCGGCAAGGCGCCGGGCGACGTCCGCGTCGTCGTCTGCGGCGCCGGCGCCGCGGGCATGGCGTGCACCGACATCCTGCTCGCGCAGGGCGTGCACAACATCGTCGTGTGCGACATCGGCGGTGCGCTGTACCGCGGCCGCCCCGGGCTCGACCCGGAGCGGGCGGCGCTCGCCGAGCGCACGAACCCGGGCAACGAGCGCGGCACCGCGGACGAGCTCCTGGCGGGCGCGGACGTCTTCCTCGGGCTGTCCGGACCGGGCGCGATCTCCGCCCGCGGCGTGCGCTCCATGGGCCGCTCCCCCATCGTCTTCGCGATGGCGAACCCGACGCCCGAGGTGCACCCGGAGGAGATCCTCGGCGACGTGGCGGTGATGGCCACCGGGCGCTCGGACTATCCGAACCAGATCAACAACGTGCTCGCCTTCCCGGGCGTCTTCCGGGGCGCGCTCGACGTCCGCGCCGCGACGATCGACGAGCCGATGAAGCTCGCCGCCGCCCGCGCCATCGCGTCCGTCATCCCCGACGACGAGCTGGATGCCGAGTACATCGTTCCGAGCGTGTTCAACCGCGCGGTCGCGGAAGCGGTCGCCCGCGCGGTCGCGACGGCCGCGCAAGAGAGCGGCGTGGCCCGCCGGCCGCCGCGCGCGGCGGCGGCCGGGCCCGCCACAACCCGGCCGGACCACATCGACGCGGGAGCCTGAGAACCCGGTCAGCGCGCCGCCGTCCGCCGGTACTTCGCCACGGCGAGCGGCGCGAAGACCGCCACGAGCGCCACGGACCACGCCACCGCGCCCCACACGCTGTCGCCGGCCGGCGCGCCGAGCCACAGCGCGCGCATCGCGTCGACCACGACGGTGAAGGGATTGAGCTCCGCGAAGGTCTGCAGCCCGGTGGGCATCGACTCGACCGGGACGAACGCCGAGGAGATGAAGGTCAGCGGGAAGATCGCGGTGAAGCCGATCCCGTTCGCGGCCTCCGGCGAGGACACCGACAGCCCGAGCAGCGCGAAGATCCACGAGAAGGCGAAGCCGAAGAGCAGCAGCAGCGCGACGCCGCCGAGGATCTCGAGCACGCTCGCGTGGAACGAGAACCCGATGACGAGGCCGGTCGCCACTAGCACGACGATCGAGAGGGTGTTCGTCACGAGGTCGGCCACCGTGCGGCCGGCGAGCACCGACGCGCGGGCGGTGGGCAGCGACCGGAAGCGGTCGATCAGCCCCTTCGTCAGGTCGTCGGCGAGGCCCAGCGCGGTTACGAAGCCGCCGAAGGCGATGTTCTGCACGAGGATGCCGGGAATCAGGAAGTCGACGTAGTCGTAGCCCGGCGTGCTGATCGCTCCGCCGAAGACGTAGACGAACAGCAGCACGAACATGATCGGCTGGATCGTGAAGCCGATCAGGAGGTCGGGCGCGCGCGGTAGCCGGACGAGGTTGCGCTCCGCCATCACGAGCGTGTCGGCCGCGAGCCGCGTCATGCCGCCACCTCCAGGCGCTCGCCCGCCGGCGCCTCGCCGGGCGCCGCGCCGTGACCGGTCAGGGACAGGAACACGTCGTCGAGCGTGGGCCGGCGGACCGCGACGTCGTCGACGCCCACGCCCGCGTCGGCGAGCCGCCCGGCGGCGTCCATGATCACGCCGCTCCGGCGCTGGACCATCACCCGCACCGTCGCGTCCTCGACCTGCGGCGCCTCGTCGCTCATCGGGGCGAGCGCCGCGGCCGCCGCCGGCGCGTCCGCCGGGTCGACCAGGTGGACCTCGAGCCGCTCGCCGCCCACGCGGTCCTTCAGGTCGTCGGCGGTGCCGTCGGCGATCACGCGCCCGTGGTCGACGACGGCGATGCGGTGGGCTAGCCGGTCGGCCTCCTCGAGGTACTGCGTGGTGAGGAGGACCGTGGTGCCGTCGGCGACGAGGCCCTCGATCGTCTCCCACAGCTCGAGGCGGCTGCGCGGATCGAGGCCCGTGGTCGGCTCGTCGAGGAAGAGCACGGGCGGGCGGGCGACGAGGGCGGCCGCGAGGTCGAGCCGCCGGCGCATGCCGCCCGAGTACGTCTTCGCGATCCGCCCCGCGTCCTCCGCGAGGTGGAAGCGCTCGAGCAGCTCGTCGGCGCGCCGCCGGGCGGAGCCGCGCCGCTCGCCGTAGAGGCGGCCGACCATCACGAGGTTCTCCCGGCCCGTGAGCTGCTCGTCGACGGCCGCGTACTGGCCGGCGAGGCCGATCCGCGCGCGCAGCGCCGCCGCGTCGCGCACCACGTCGAGCCCCGCGACGCACGCCCGCCCGCCGTCGGGCTCGAGCAGCGTGGCGAGGATGCGGACGGTCGTCGTCTTGCCGGCGCCGTTCGGGCCGAGCACGCCGAGCACCGTCCCGGCAGCCGCCTCGAGATCCACGCCGTCGAGCGCGCGCACGGCGCCGAACGACTTCTCGAGGCCCTCGACGCTGATCGCCGGCCCGTTCCCGGTTCCGATTGATGGCATGCGGACAAGCTACGCGGCGTTTAGGTCAGGATCTGTCCTCGACATCGGCGAAGCTGTCGCGCCATGAGCGAGACGACCTCGAGCCGGCTGCTGTCGCTGCTGTCGCTCCTGCAGGGCCGCCGCGACTGGCCCGGCGGCGAGCTCGCCGAGCGGCTCGGCGTGTCCGGCCGGACGGTGCGCCGCGACGTCGACCGCCTGCGCGGCCTGGGCTATCCCGTCGAGTCGCTCACGGGTCCGGCCGGCGGCTACCGGCTGCGCGCGGGCACGGCGATGCCGCCGCTGCTGCTCGACGACGAGGAGGCGATCGCCATCGCCGTGGGCCTGCGCACCGCCGCGCGCGCGTCCGTGACCGGGATCGAGGAGACCTCCGTGCGCGCGCTCGTGAAGCTCGAGCAGGTGCTGCCGGCCCACCTGCGGCGGCGCGTCAGCGCGCTGCAGTCCGCGACGATGACCGTCCCCGCCGGCGGGCCGACCATCGATCCCCAGTGCCTGACCGTGCTCGCCGCGGCGTGCCGCGACCGCGAGCGCGTGCGCTTCGCCTACCAGGGCCGCGACGGCGCGGCCAGCCGGCGGGAAGCGGAGCCGCACTCGCTGGTCAACGTCGGCCGGCGGTGGTACCTCGTCGCGTGGGACTGCGCCCGCGCGGACTGGCGGACGTTCCGGGTCGACCGGCTCGACGGGCCCGCGACGACGGGCGTGCGCTTCCCGGCGCGCGAGCTGCCGGCGAGGGACGCCGCGGCGTTCGTCTCGGAGCGCCTCGCGGCGGCGCCGAACCGCTACGAGGCGCGGCTCACCGTCTTCTGTCCCGCCGCGGACCTCGAGCGCCGCGTGGCCGGGAACTGGGGCACGGTCACGCCGCTCGACGACACGACGTGCGAGTACCGCTCGGGCGACGACAACCTCGACTGGCTCGCGGTGCGCGTGCTCATGCTCGGAGCCGACTTCGAGGTGCACGAGCCGCCTGAGCTCGCCGAGCACCTGCGCGGCTGGGCGCGCCGGCTCGGCCGGCTGTGAGCTCAGCGGAGGCCGGCCTCCCACTCGATCGGATCGCCGTGCGACGGCGCGGCGCCGAGCTCGGCGAGCACGCCGGCGAGCGCCTCTCGCCGCACGGCGCCGAACGCGAGGACGTGGGCGATCACGCCGCCGTAGGTGAAGGACTGCGGCGGCTCGCAGAGGGCGTCGACGAACGCGTCGTCCCACGCGCCGCGCGCGCGGATGCCCCGGACGAGCCGCGCGAAGGCCCGCGCGGTCGTCTCGAAGCGCCGCTGGAGGTCGCCGCCGCCGCCTTCCGGCACCCGCTCGCCCGCGATCGCCGCGACCCAGACCTCGAGCGTGAAGACGAGCCGCTCGGCCATCGCCGCCGCGCTCGCCTCCTCGCCCTCGAACCACACCACGACGAGGCCGGGCCGGAGCGGGCGCTCGAGCGCCGCCGGCGGCAGGGTCGCGGCGAGCGCCAGCAGCTCCCGCACGCGGTCGAGGTGATGCGCCACGAGCCGGTCCGTGAGGTCGCGCCGCGCGACCGGCGCGCGCCGCCCGGGAAGCAGGAGGCCCGCCGGCGGGTGGAAGTGGATGCCGTTCGGCGCGTCGAGCTGGATCTCGCCGTCGAAGGCGCTCGGCGGCACGGCGTGCGCGCGCGCGAACGAGCGCGAGAAGGCGGCGAGCGACCCGTAGCCCGCGCCGGCGGCCGCCTCCGCGGGGGTCGCGGCGCCCGCCCGGAGCTGCCACGCCGCGCGCTCGAGCAAGAGCCGCCGCCGCAGCGCGACCGGCGACTCGCCGATCGCGCCGGAGAGCAGGCGGTCGAGATGGTCGCGCGAGAAGCTCGCCCGCCCCGCGAGCGCGCGCCCGTCCGCGGCGGGCTCGTCGAGCGAGGCGAGGACGAGGTCGATCAGCTCGCGGAGGCGGTCGGCCACGGCACGGACATCGTGGCGCTTGATCGCATTCGACGTGCCGCTGGACGCCGCGCGGGCCGTGCGGCACGGTGGCGGCATGCCCACCTGGTCCGAGTTCGAAGCCGCCGCGCCCGCGCTCGCCGGCGAGATCCGCGCGCGGTTCGACGCGCACACGCACAAGACCCTGGCCACGCTGCGCCGCGACGGCTCGCCGCGGATCTCCGGCACGGAGACCGCGTTCCGCGACGGCGAGCTGTGGATCGGCTCGATGTGGCGCGCGCGCAAGGCCCTCGACCTGCAGCGCGACCCGCGGTTCGCACTCCACAGCGGGTCGGACGAGCCGGCCGAGTGGAAGGGCGACGCGAAGATCGCGGGCGTCGCCGACGAGGTGACCGATCCCGAGCGCGTGCGCGAGCTCAACGGCGAGGCGGCGGGAAACGGCCCGTCGCACCTCTTCCGCCTCGACGTCCGCGAGGCGTCCGTCGTCAAGCTCGCCGATGGCGGCAAGGAGATCGTCATCGACGTGTGGACGCCGGACGGCGGCGTCCGAACGATGCGCCGGGCGTAGCGGGCAAGGCGGCGCCGGCCTCCGCGGAGCGGCGCGGGGAGGCGAGCGGCGGGTCGTGGCCGACGGCTGTCATCGCCAAGACATGCGGTGCCCTGGCGGGAAGTCATTGAGCGCTCACCTATTGCCTGGGCACCCCCGCGTCGCTTTACTCGGCTGCTCGCATGCGCCCCCCTCGCCGTTCCTCCCTCGTCGCCGTGCTCGTAACCGCGGCGGCCATGCTCGCCCTCGCCGCGGTGCCGGCGCCGGCCGCCACCGTGTCGCGCGAAGGCACGCTCGTCGTCGTCCCGCGCGAGAACGCGGGCGGCGACGCCGACTACTGGCTGCGGAGCGGGCGCACCGAGCGCAAGCTGCGGTTCACGCGCGCGCCGCGCGTGGAGCCGGGCACGCGCGTCCGGATCGCCGGCGAGCAACCGGAGGCGGGCGCCGCGATCGCCGTCCGCTCCGTGCAGCGGCTCGCCGCCGCCTCGCAGCGCGTGATCACCGGGGAGCGGCGCGCGCTCGTCATGCGCGTCACGTGGTCGCAGCCCGACGGGCTGACGGACGCCGACGCGCAGCGCGAGATCGGCGTCAACGCGGCCAACTGGATGTCCGAGGTCTCGGGCGGGCTCGTCCAGCTCAGCGCCACGGTGACGCCCTGGCTGACCATCCCGGAGACCCCGTGCGGCAGCTACAACCTCGTCCGCGCCCGGGCGGTGGCGGCCGCGACGGCCGCCGGCTACGCGCCCGGCACCTACGACCACGAGGTCATCTACTTCCCGCACGCGAGCGAGTGCGCGTGGGCGGGACTCGGCTTCCTGCCGGGCCGCGTCACGTGGTTCAACGGGCAGTTCACGACGCGCGAGCTGGTCCACGAGATCGGACACAACTTCGGCTTGCACCACGCGAACGCGCTGATGTGCCGGGACGGGGCGGGCGGCCTCGCGGTCTTCAACGGCGCCGAGGGGGCGTGCACGACGTTCGAGTACGCCGACCCGTTCGACGCCATGGGCGCCTCCGCCAACGTCGGCCACTACAACGCGGCCAACAAGGAGGACCTCGGCTGGCTGGCCGGCCGGTCGCAGGTGATGGTGCCGGGCGACACCGCCACGCTCACCTCCTACGTCGGCGGCGCCGGGCTGCGGGCCGCGATCGTCCCGACGCCGGACGGCAGCCGGTTCGCCGTCGAGTTCCGCCGGGCGGAAGGGCTCGACCTCTTCCTCACCGGCTTCCCGCAGGCATCGACGGGCGTGATCCTGCACGACGCGTCCGCCGGCCCCGGACGCCAGACGAACCTGCTCGACGGCCTGCCCGACGGGTTCTTCGGCACGCCGGCGCTGACGGCCGGCGGCTCCGTCGTCCTGCCGGGCGACATCGTGCTGCGCGTCGACGCCGTCACGGCCACGGAGGCGCAGATCTCGGTCGTCCCGGTCGACCGCGAGCCGCCCACGGTCGCGGCCGTCGCGCCGGACGCGGACGCCGTCGAGGTCTCGCCGTCCTCCGTCGTGACGGCGACGTTCTCCGAGGCCGTCGACGAGGCCGCGACGCAGGCCGGGTTCACGCTGACGCGCGCCGCCGACGGGGCGCCGGTCGCCGGCACCGTGACCTGGTCGGGGACGACGCTGAGCTTCGACCCCGACGCCGACCTCGAGCCGTCGACGGCGTACGTGGCGACGGTGGCGGCGGGGCAGGACCTCGCCGGCAACCCGGTCGTCGTACGGTCGTGGACCTTCACGACGGGCGCCGCCGTGGGTGAGTCCGGAGCGGGCGATCCGGGCACCGGCACGGGCGCTCCGGGCACGGGCGCTCCGGGCACGGGGGACCCGGGCAGCGGTGACCCCGGCACCGGCACGGGCGACCCGGGAGCCGGCGACCCCGGCG
>DATMVH010000448.1:0-13215 GCA_035563395.1 Solirubrobacteraceae bacterium | reverse complement strand
TCGCCTCCACCTCGTCGGGGGTCTTGCCCTCGGCGAGGACGGCCTCCGGCGCGCCCTGGCGCAGCTCGCGATGCGTGTCCACGCGGGCGAAGCCGAGGTCGCGGAAGGGCAGCGCGCCGAGCCGCTCGAGCGCAGCCGCGGGCTCCGTGGCGCCGCTCCGCACGGCTTCCAGCAGCGCGAGCACGTCCGCGCGCAGACCCGCCGCCGCGGCGACCTCGCCGCCGTTCCGTGACTCCGCTGGACCCTGCACGACCGGCAGGGTATCCGCGCCGGCCGCGTGTCCCACCCGTCGTGCGGCGCGAGCGGTTCCCGCACGCTGCGGACGCCGTCGCGGCCGCCGCCCGCGGAGCGGGTACCGTATGAGGTGCAGCACGGGGGGGAGGATCGCCGGACCGAACCGCCCAGCACGACCCCTTCCCCGCCATGGACACCGGATTCCCCACCGCCGACGCCGAAGGCGCATTCACCCGCCAGCGCCGCCGGCAGGCGCTCGCGCGCATCGCCGCGCGCCTGCGCTCCGAGCCCGACGACGTCTCCCAGACGCTGCCGTTCGAGCCGGTCGTGTCCGCGCTCGGCCGCCGCGGCGAGCGCGACCTGGGGGTGATGCCGATCCCGATCGGCTCGGTCGTCGGCACCGTCGACCGGCGCCCCGACACCTTCGATCGCTCGTTCCGCCCGCGGTCGCCGGAGCTGCGGGCGCGCTGGGAGTCGATCATGGCCGCGCGCAAGCGCGGCGAGACGATGCCGCCGATCGACGTCTTCCGGGTCGGCAAGATCCACTTCGTCCAGGACGGCCACCACCGCGTCTCGGTCGCCCGGGCGCTCGGCGACACCACCATCGACGCGCACGTCCGCGAGGTCTCGACCGCGCTTCCCGCCGACCCGGACCTGCGGCTCGGCGACCTCTCCCTCAAGCGCCACGAACGGATGTTCCACGAGCGGGTGCCGCTGCCGCGGGCGCTGCGCGAGCGGATCTCCTTCTCGGACGAGTGGCGCTACGCGCAGCTCGCCGCGCTCGTGGAGTCGTGGGGCTACCGCGCGAGCCACGCGCGCGAGCACCTGATGACACGCGAGGAGGCGGCGCTGGCGTGGTTCCGCGAGGAGTACGAGCCCGTCGTCGAGGTCCTCAACGAGGTGGGCGGCGGCGGCTCCGGCACCGAGGCGGAGCGCTACCTGCGGATCGTCATGCTCCGATACCTCCTGCTCTACACGAACGAGTGGAGCGACGAGATCGTCGAGCGGCTGCTCGGCGAGGTCCGCGCGCCGAGCTCGGAGGACGACACGATGGTCCACGACATCCTCAAGGAGATGAAGTGAGCACGTCCTCGGCCCGGACCGGCGCTCCCGTCTCCAGCGACCGGTTCGCGGCCAGACCCAGCACGAGCGACCGCGCGCCGTCGACCGCGGTCGCCCGCCGCCCGAGCGGGTCGGGCACGGGCGGTCTCAGCAGCGCCGCCAGCATCCGCTCGTCCCCGCCCCCGTGGCCGCCCGCGCCGCGCGGAAGCGGCACCTCGCGCGGCGGCTCCCAGAACGGATGCAGCGTCAGCCGCCGCACGCCCTCGGCGCCCGTGGCGTCGACGCCGTGCAGGACGGCCGAGTCGCCGGCCTCGGGCCGCGGATCGGCGAAGGCGCTCTCCTCGACGAGCAGCTCCAGCCGGCCCGCGCTGCCGTTGAAGGCGACGCGGTAGCCCTCCCACGGCGCGTACGCGGTCAGGTGGTAGGTCATCGTCGCGCCCGACGCGTAGCGCGCGAGCACGGCCAGGTCGTCCTCGATCGTGATGCCGGGCGCGAAGACGTTGCGGTCGCGCTGGTAGCCGTCCTCGTGCTCGCCGTCGAGGTAGAGCTCGCGAAGCCATGGGGAGGCGTCGAGGCGCAGCGCGAACGGGTCGCCGGCCGCCTCCGGGGCGGCGTGCGCCCGCGCGTAGGCGCGCGCGAGACCGCGGCGGCGCCCGTTGTCCTGGCCGTAGAAGAACAGCCGTCCCTGGGCGTACACGCTCTGCGGGGCGGACCCCAGCCACCAGTTGACGAGGTCGAAGTGGTGGGTCGCCTTGTGCACGAGCAGCCCTCCGGACACCGCCTTGTCGCGATGCCAGCGCCGGAAGTAGTCCGCTCCGTGCCGCAGGTCGAGCAGCCACTCGAAGTGCAGGGAGCCCACGTCGCCGATCGCGTTCGAGGCCAGCAGCTCCGCGACCCGCTCGTGGACCGGGTTGTAGCGGTAGTTGAAGGCGACGGTCACCGTGCGGCCGCTGCGCTCCTGCGCGGCCAGGATCCGCTCGGCCCGGCGGGCGTCGATCGTCATGGGCTTCTCCGTGACGACGTCGCGCCCGGCCTCCAGCGCCGCGACGATGTAGGCGTCGTGCGTGGCGTCCGTCGTGCAGACGATCACGACGTCGACGCGCTCGCGCTCCAGCATGGTCGCGAACGCCTCCGCGCCGTAGGCGGGCACCGCCGGGCGCCCGAGCTCGGCGGCCAGCCGCCGGTTGTGGGCGGCCATCCGCGTGCGGTTGACGTCGCAGAACGCGGCGAGGTCGGCCCACTCCGCGTACCGGCCGGCGAGCGCGCGGGTGTAGAGCTCCGCGCGCGCGCCGAGCCCGACAACGGCGTAGCGCCGGCGGGTCATGCCGTCTCCGCCGGTGTCGCGCACCGCCGGGCGACCGGACGCGCCCGCCGTGAGCATCGTCCGGTCGCCCGCTGCGGCTCGGGGATCGCTACCCCTTCACGGCGCCGGCGGTCATGCCCTCGACGATCTTGCGGTTGAAGAACATGAACATGATCAGCGGCGGGATCGTGATCAGCAGGATGTCGGCGAACAGCAGGTTGTACTGCGTCTCAAACTGACTCTGGAAGTTGAACAGCGTCAGCTGCACGGTCGGCTTGTCGTCGCCCGGCAGGAAGTACAGCGGGTTGACGAAGTCGTTGAACACGGCGACCGACGTGACGACGACGACGGTCACGGTCACGGAGCGGAGCAGCGGGAAGATGACGCTGAAGAACACGCGCAACGGCTTGGCCCCGTCGATGGTCGCGGCCTCGTCGAGCTCGCGGGGGATCGTCGAGATGAACGCCCTGAACAGCAGGATGCAGAACGACAGGTGGAACGCGACCTCGATGAGGATCAGGCCGGAGAGGGTCTTGAACAGGCTCAGCTCCTGCAGGACCCACACCGTGGGGACGACTGCGGGCGGGATGATCAGCCCGCTGAGGATGAGGAGATCGACGACGCGGGTCCACTTGCTCGCGCGGCGCTGCAGCACGTAGGCGACCATCGCGGCGAGGATGACGACGATGGCCACGCTGGCGACCGTGACGAAGATGCTGTTGACGAACGCCGTGACCAGCATGTAGTCACGCGCCTTTATCGCGTCGGAGATGTTCTGGAACAGCGCCCACTCGCTCGGCAGCGAGAACGACAGCTCGGCGGCTTCGGACTGAGTCTTGGCCGCTGTCACGAGCATGAAGAGGAACGGCACGATGAAGATGACGGTGAACAGCAGGATGAACAGCGGGCTCAGGAGGCGGACTCGGCTAGTCATCACATCTGCACCTGTCGGCGGTTGAGCCACGTGAAAAGCGGCAGGATGATCGCGGTCACGAGGATGAACAGGACGACGTTGCCGGCCGTCGAGAGGCCGTAGAAGCCGGCCTGGTACTGCTTGTAGATGACGGACGCGATCACGTCCGAGCTGAAGCCGGGGCCGCCGCGGGTCATCGCCCAGATCAGCTCGAACGACCGCAGGCCGCCGATCAGCGACAAGATGATGACGGTCGTCGTCGCGGGGCGCGCCAGCGGCAGGATGACGTGGCGGAAGTTGCCCCACGCCGAGGCGCCGTCGACCTTGGCGGCGTCGAAGAGCTCGCGCGGGATCGAGACGATCCCGGCGATGTAGATCACCGTCGCCAGGCCGACGCCCTTCCAGACGTCGACGAGCGCGACTGAGAGCAGGGCCCATTGCGGATCCACCAGCCACCGCGGACCCTCGATCCCGACGAGTGCCAGCGTGTCGTTGATCAGGCCCTCGTCGGGCTCCATGAGCATGACGAACGTCAGGCCGACGCCGATCGTGCTCACCAGCACGGGGAAGAACACGACCGACCGCATGAACGCCCGTCCGATCACGCTCGACGTCAGGAGGACCGCGAGCAGCATCCCGAGCACCACCTTGAGGCCCGAGGTGACGACGCCGTAGATCAGCGTGTTCGTCAGGCCCTTGGTGAGGGCCGGCTCCGAGAAGAACTGCCTGTAGTTCTCGAGGCCGATCCACTCCGCGTCGAACAGCGTCCAGCGCGTGAACCCGTAATAGAACGAGCTGCCGGTCGGCACGAGGAAGAAGATGAAGAAGACAGCGAAAGCCGGGAGGTAGAACCAGTACGGATACGGGCTCTTCATGCGGCGCCGCGACTTCGGCGGGGCGACCCCCGGGGTCGCGACCGCTTGGTCTCGCACGACGGTCATGTCAGCTCACCTGTGCAGGCCCGGCCGGCTCCCGCCGCCCGCGCGGGGCGGGCGGCGGTGAGACGATCTCCCATGGCGGGCTTACCAGCCCTCGAGGCCGAGCTGCTGCGCCTGCTTCTCCACGTCCTGGTCATAGAGGGCGGCGCCGTCCTCGGCCCCGCGGATGCCGGAGCCGACCTCGACGGTGATCTGCTCGAGCGCCGGGCCCTTGACCGGGGACGAGAACTCGAGCGCCGGGGTGACCTTCTGCTCGTCGACGTAGCGCTGCACGTCCTGCACCGCCGGCGGCACGCTCTTGGGCAGCTCGCAGCCGTCGACCATGAACGGGCCGGTCGGCGCCCACGCCTTGGCGTAGATGTCACAGCCTTCCGGGCTCGCCATGAAGGCGAGGAACCGCTTCGCCGCGTCGAGCTTCTCGCCCTCCGTCGTCCGCGGGATGTAGGTCGCGCCCGGCAGCCACAGGGTGGCGCCGGCCGAGTCGGCGTCGTTGCCCGGGATGCCGAAGAACCCGATGTCCTTGACCCTGCCCGGGTCGGACGTCTCGACGTTCGGCAGCGTCGAGGTGAGGATGGGGTAGTGCGCGCCCTGGCCCTTGGCGAGCATGCTCAGGGCCCGCTCGAACTTGATCGAGCCGAAGTTCTCGTTCATGTAGCCGGCCTTGTTGACCTCCTCGAGGTGCTTGAACCCCTCGACCGCCGGCTCCTGCGCGTACTTCACCTGGTTCTTCGTGTACTTGTCGGCCCAGTCGGGATCCTCCGCCGCGACGTTGTGGAAGTCGGCGAGCACGAAGAGCTGCGACGTCCACGTGTCCTGATAGCTCTGGATCACCGGGTCGATGCCCTCGGCCTTGATCTTCTCGTTGTTCGCCATGAACTCGTCCCACGTCTTGGGGATCTCGAGTCCCAGGCGGTCGTAGACCTTCTTGTTGTAGAGGACCCCGCCGCCCAGGGAGCTGCCGAACGGGACGCCGTACACGTCGCCGCCGGCGGTCACGCTCGGCTTGAACGCGTCGTCGAGCTTGCCGACCCACGGCTCGTCGGTGAGCGGCGTGAGGACGTTCTGAGGCCGCAGCGCCTGGAACAGCGAGCCCGAGTTGTAGGAGAACAGGTCCGCCATCTCCTGCGTGGCGAGCCGGGTCTTCACGAGGTTGTCGCCCTCGCCGCCCTGCGGGCGCGTCTCGATCTCGATCTTGACGTTCGGGTTCTGCTTCTGGAAGGCGGAGGACAGGGCCTCTGCGGGCGTGACGGCGTCCGGCGCGTTCGCGACCAGCCAGGTCAGCGTGACCTGCTCGCCGCCTTCGCCTCCACCGCCGCCGTCGTCTCCGCCGCACGCAGCGAGTCCGAGTGCGAGCACGGCCGCAGCGACGAGCGTCGACAGCGGCTTCCAGGACCTACGAAGCACCATCACTCAGAACCTCCCGACACGCGGCAACCCGCGCGATGTCGTTGGCATCTCCCCCGGCACCCGTGCCCTCCCGAGGTCACGGCGCCCGCGAACGGTAGAGGCGCGTCTCCCGGGTGTCAAGCAAAAACGAACAAAATCCACCATGATCGACCCGTCAACAGTTCTCGCCGCGGTCGACGGGGCCTGCGGCGCGGGCGTTCCGGCGGGGCCGGCGCGCCACGCGGGATGCCCGGGACGGCGACTCGGCGGCGCCCGCACCGCGCACTCCGAGGCGCACGCGGCGGCCGGGGAAGTGCTCCGGGAGCGCGCCGATGCGCGGCCTCGCGCGTGCTGGGACGCGCGCCGGGCGCACTCCATGCAGGGATGGACCAGCGTCGACATGGCCGACCGGGGTCCACGTACCCACCGTGCCACGGCTCCATGCGCGTCCCATGCGTCCGCCGTTGTTCACAAGCGCGCGAAAATGTGCGAACGTGCTTGACAACGCCCCGGCCCGCTGGAAGACTCGCCGACCGAAGGGCAGTGGGAGCGCCGGCGGCATCGCCGACGGGCTGGGGGCTCGCCCGCACGCACCGCCCGGTGCGGGCAAGGCGACACTCGCGGTCGCGCGCCGTGCGGACGGGGCGCGCGCCGGCCGCGGACGCGGTGCGCCGGAGGAACGCCGGCCTTCCTGCCCGGGACAGGGACTTCACGAGCGGAGCGACGAGCCGAGGACGACGGGATTTCTCAGTCGGCGCGCGAGCGCCGGCCACCGACCTGGCGCGACACCCCTCCACGATCGCGCCGGGGTGCGGGAGCCGCCCGGCTTCCCACTCCCCCGGCTGTCCGCCGCCGCCGCACGCCCGGCGGCGGCGGACGGCCCCCCTTCGCAGACCCTTGACCGAGACCGAGCGCGGGCGCTCATCGACACACATCAGGACACGAATCGGATTCGAGAGGAACGACTGACCGCATGCATGCCGTCTCACTTCGCTGCGAGCACCGCGACGACATCCCCTGCGTCGACGACCGGGCGCCACGCCTGAGCTGGGCGCTCGAGTCGGATGACGACGGCCGGAGGCAGACCGCGTACCGGCTGCTCGTCGCCGAGCGCTCCGAGGACCTCGCGGCGGAGCGGGGGACGCTGTGGGACTCCGGCCGCGTCGCGTCCGCCGAGACCGTCGACGTCGCCTACGCCGGCCGCCCGCTGCCGGCCGGCGCCGAGATCGCGTGGAGCGTGCAGGTGTGGGACGACGAGGAGACGCCGTCCGGCTGGAGCGAGCCGGCGCGCTTCCGGACCGGCCCAGCGACGTGGACGGCCGAGTGGATCGCCCGCGACCGGACGCACGACCCCGCCATGCCGGTGCCCGGGACCGACCCGGACCTCGACCCGACCGACTTCCTGATGCGCCGGCTCCCGCCGTCCCCGTACTTCCGCCGCGCGTTCCGCGTCGACCGCCAGGTCGAGCGTGCCGTGCTCTACGCCACGGCACGCGGCGTGTACGAGTTCGAGTTCAACGGCGATCGCGTCGGCGACTCCGTCCTCGCCCCGGGCTGGACGGACTACGACCGGCGGATCGAGTACGCGGCCTACGACGTCACCGCGCACCTGCGCGACGGCGACAACGTCCTCGGCGCGATCGTCGGGGACGGCTGGTACTGCGGCTTCGTCGGCATGAACCCCCGGCGCCCCGGCAACCACTACGGCACGGAGCCGCAGCTCCTCGCCGAGCTCCACCTGGAGCACGCGGACGGCACGAGAACGGTGATCGCCACGGACCGCCGCTGGGAGGCGGCGCGCGGGCCGCTCGTGTACTCCGACCTGCTGATGGGCGAGCGCTACGACGGGCGCCGGGAGCTCGGCGCGTGGTCGGAGCCCGGCGCCGACCGCGCCGGCTGGCACCCCGTCGTGGCGGAGCCGCTCGACGACACGCTCCTCGTGCCGGAACGGTCGCAGCCGATGCGCGTCACCGAGGAGATCCGCCCCGTCTCGGTCACGGAGCGCGAGCCGGGCGTCCACGTCTTCGACCTCGGCCAGAACATGGTCGGCTGGGTGCGCCTGCACGTCGAGGGCGAGCGCGGGACGCGCGTGCAGCTGCGCTTCGCCGAGATGCTCCAGCCCGACGGCTCGCTCTACCTCGAGAACCTGCGCAGCGCGCGGGCGCTCGACACCTACGTCCTGCGCGGCGGCGGCCCCGAGGTCTTCGAGCCGCGCTTCACGTTCCACGGCTTCCGCTTCGTGGAGGTGACGGGCCTGCCGGCCGAGCCGAGCCTCGACACGATCACCGGCCGCGTCGTCCACTCCGACACGCCGCGCACCGGCTGGTTCGAGTGCTCGGACCAGATGGTCAACCGGCTCGTGCGCAACATCGAGTGGGGACAGCGCGGCAACTTCGTCTCCGTGCCGACCGACTGCCCGCAGCGCGACGAGCGCCTCGGCTGGCTGGCCGACGCCCAGGTGTTCCTGCCGACCGCGTCGCTGAACATGGACGTCCAGGCGTTCATCCGCAAGTGGGGCGACGATGTGCTCGACGGGCAGCTGCCGAGCGGCGCCTACCCCGACGTCGCGCCGGTGATCGCCTTCCGGCGCGAGGGCGCGCCCGCGTGGGCGGACGCCGGGATCATCACGCCGTGGGTGATGTGGCGCCGCTACGGCGACCGGCGCCTCGTCGAGCGCCACTGGGACGCGATGGAGCGTTACATGGACCACCTCGCGCGCCACAACCCGGACCTCCTGTGGACGGCGCGCCGCGGCAACGACTACGGCGATTGGCTGTCCGTCGGCGAGCACACGCCGCGGGACGTCCTCGCCACCGCCTACTGGGCGTACGACGCGCAGCTCATGGCGCACATGGCGCGGGCGCTCGACCTGCCGGAGCGCGCCGAGCACTACGAGCGCCTGCGGGCCGGGATCGTCGCCGCGTGGAACCGCGCCTACGTCGGCGAGGACGTCTACATCGAGGGCGACACGCAGACGGTGTACCTCCTCGCGCTCCACATGGACCTGATCCCGCACGAGCTGCGGGCGCGCGCCGCCGAGCGGCTCGTCGAGAACATCGAGCGCCACGACGGGCACCTCACCACCGGCTTCGTCGGCGTCGGCCTGCTGTGCCCGGTGCTCAGCGAGGCAGGCCACAGCGACGTCGCGCATCGCCTCCTGCGCAAGGACACGTTCCCGTCCTGGGGCTACTCGATCCGCCACGGCGCCACCACGATCTGGGAGCGCTGGGACGGCTGGACGGAGGACGCGGGCTTCCAGACACCGATGATGAATTCGTTCAACCACTACTCGCTCGGCTCGGTCGGGCAGTGGCTCTACGAGTACGTGGCCGGCATCCGCGCCGCCGAGCCGGGCTACCGGCGCGTGGTGATCGCGCCCGAGCCGGGCGAGCTCGCGTGGGCGCGCGCGACGTACAAGTCGGTCCGCGGGCCGATCACGAGCGACTGGCGCCGGACGGAGGACGGCTTCCGGCTCGAGGTGGAGATCCCGCCGAACGTCACCGCCACGGTCGTCGTGCCCGGCGGCGAGACCGTCGAGGTCGGGCCCGGGCGGCACGCCTTCACGAGCGCCGGGTCACGGCCGGAGCCGTCGGCGCACGGCGGGGCGGAGGAGGGCTGACGCGTCGCTGCGGGCGTTGTCAGGACGCGGTCGCCGCGCGGTGGTCCGTGGCCTCGGTCGCGGCCGCGTCCTGCATCAGGACGCGGCCGCCGAGCCGGGGTCCTCGGCCTCGTCGCCGGCCGCGTCCAGCACCTCCACCGACGCGCCGGCCGCCCGCATCGCGGACGCCTCCTGATCCGACAGGCCGTGCGCGAGCACGAGGCTGACCTCGGAGGCCGAGGCGATGACGCTGAGCCCGCGGACCGAGAGCTTGCCCGCGTCGACCAGGACGACGGACACGCCGCTCTGCCCGATCATCGTGCGCTTCACCTCGGCCTCGAGCGGATCGGCGTCCGTCATCGCGCCCTGCGGCGTGAGCCCCTTCACGCTCATCACGAGCCGGTCGGCGTAGTGCGCCTGCACCGTCCGGACGGCCGCGGGGCCGACGAAGGAGCGCGTGAGGCGCCGCAGCGTGCCGCCGACGCAGACGAGCTCGAGCTCCGGCCCGCCCTCGTGGAAGACGAGCTCCATGACCGGCAGGCTGTTCGTGAGCACCGTGCCGCTCATGCCGGTCTCGAGCATCCGCCGCGCGACGAAGTAGCTCGTGGTCGAGGAGTCGAGGAACACGGCCTCGCGCGGGGACATCTCGGCCACCGCCCGCTCGGCGAGGAGGCGCTTGGCCTGCGGGGCGACCTTGAGGCGGCGCGCGAAGGAGTCCTCGTGGCCCGTCCGCGCGGACGGCAGCACGCCGCCGCCGTGCGTGCGGCGCACGACGCCGCGGCGCTCGAGCTCCGCGAGGTCCCGGCGCGCGGTCATCGGGGACACGCCGAAGCGCGCCTCGACCTCGGAGATCGTCACGGCGCCCGACGTCTTCAGCGCGTCGGCGATCGCGCGCCGGCGGGCTTCCGCCAGCATGCCACGGCTCCGCTCTGTTCTCTTCTGTGCGATCTCGGACGCCTTTCGGTGGCGCCTCACTCTACGGGGTCGGGCCGACGGGTCGCAAGTCCGCGGGCGCACCGCACCGGTGTCGTGGAGTGGTTGACACGCTCTCGATGATTTGTTGTGATCCTTTTCGTTCGATTCTGAGGGGAGAGGACGTGACCGTTCAGCGCGCGCCGGCACCCGCGGGCGCCACACCGCTTGCGGGGCGAAGGGCGTGACCGCAGCCGCACAGCCGCGTGTCGAGCTGCGCGATGCGGCGAAGTCCTACGGCGCGGTCCGCGCCCTGCGCGACGGCAACCTCGCGCTGCGGCCGGGCGAGGTGCGCGCCCTCATGGGCGAGAACGGCGCCGGCAAGTCGACGCTCGTCAAGGTGCTCGGCGGCGTCGTCCGCCGCGACGCCGGCGAGATGCTCGTGGACGGCGCGCCGGTCGACTTGCACTCCCCGCACGACGCCCGCGACGCCGGCATCGCCGTGATCTACCAGGAGCCGACGCTGTTCCCGGACCTGAGCATCGCGGAGAACGTCGTCATGGGCTACCACCCGCTCGGCGCCCTCAAGCGGATCGACCGCCGGGCGATGCATCGCCGCGTGCGCGAGCTGATGGACCGCCTCGGCGTCCGGCTCGACCCGGAGCGCCCCGTCCGCGGCCTGTCGATCGCCGACCAGCAGATCGTCGAGATCGCCAAGGCGGTGTCCTTCGACGCGCGCGTGCTGATCATGGACGAGCCGACGGCGGCGCTCTCGGGCCCCGAGGTCGAGCGGCTGTTCACGGTCGTGCGGGCGCTGCAGGAGCACGACGCGGCGATCCTCTTCATCTCGCACCGGCTCGACGAGGTGTTCACGATCTGCGACACGGTCACCGTCATGCGCGACGGCGCCGTGGTGCACGACGCGCGGATCGCCGACATGACGCCGGACGAGATGGTCCGCCGGATGGTCGGCCGCGAGCTCAGCGCGCTGTTCCCGAAGCAGGACGCCCAGGTCGGCGAGCCGGTGCTGCGCGTCGACGGCCTCACGCGCGAGGGGGTGTTCTTCGACATCGGCTTCGAGGTGCGCGCGGGCGAGATCGTCGCCCTCGCCGGCCTCGTCGGCGCCGGGCGCAGCGAGGTGGCGCGGGCGATCTTCGGCGTGGACCGTCCCGACGCCGGCGAGGTGCACGTGCTCGGCACGCGGCTGCCGGCGGGCACGCCCAAGGCGGCGATGCGCGCCGGCGTGGCCTTCGTCCCCGAGGACCGCCGCCAGCAGGGGCTCGTGCTCGACCTCTCGATCGCCCGCAACACGGCGCTGACGCGGCTCGGGTCGCTCACGCGGCTGGGCCTCATCCGCCGCTCGGCCGAGCACGCCCTCGCGCGCGAATGGGGCGAGCGCCTGCAGCTCAAGTTCCATCGCCTGGAGGACCCGGTGGGGACGCTGTCGGGCGGCAACCAGCAGAAGGTCGTGCTCGGCAAGTGGCTGGCGACGGAGCCGAGGCTGCTGATCATCGACGAGCCCACGCGCGGCATCGACGTCGGCACGAAGGCGGAGGTCCACCGGCTCATGAGCGAGCTCGCGGGCCGCGGGGTCGCGGTGCTCATGATCTCGAGCGAGCTGCCGGAGGTGCTGGGGATGGCGGATCGCGTGCTCGTGATGCACGAGGGCCGGCTCACCGGCGAGCTCAGCCGCGCGGAGGCCGACGAGGAGAGCGTCGTGCGGCTCGCCACGGGGCAGATCGAGGCCGCTTCCTGATGGCCGCCGCGACCGCGCCCGCCGAGGGCGCCCATGCACGCCGCCTCACCGAGCTCGTCTTCCGCGTCCGCGAGCTCGGCATCGTCGCCGCGCTCGTCCTGCTGATCGCCGTCACGGCGATCCTCGAGCCGCGCTTCGTCGAAACCGACTCCCTGCGGAACCTCGCCGTCAACGCGTCGATCTTCGCCATCCTCACCGCCGGCCAGACGCTCGTCATCGTCACCCGCAACGTCGACCTGTCCGTCGGCTCGGTGCTCGGGCTCAGCGCCTTCATGGCCGGCGACCTCCTGTCCTCGAGCGACGCGCTGCCGTGGCCGGTCGTCGCCGTGCTCGGCATGGGGCTGGGCGCGGCCTGCGGCGCCTTCAACGGCGCGCTCGTCACGTTCGGCCAGGTTCCCGCCCTCGTGGTGACGCTCGGGACGCTGTACGCCTTCCGCGGGCTCGCCTTCCTGTGGACGGACGGGCGCCAGGTCAACGCCGAGACGCTGCCGGACTCCTTCCTGGGCGTCGGCACGAACTCCGTCGCCGGCATCCCGATCCTCGTGATCATCGCCGTGGCGGTCGTGCTCGTCGTCGGCCAGTGGCTGCGGGACTTCCGCGCCGGCCGGGAGCTGTACGCGATCGGCTCCAACCCGGAAGGCGCGCGGCTCGCCGGCGTCCGCTCCGACCGCCGGGTCTTCACCGCGTTCGTGCTCGCGGGCGCGCTGGCCGGCCTCGGCGGCGTGCTCTTCACCGCCCGCTTCGGCACCGTCGACGCCACCGCGGGCACGGGCTACGAGCTGACCGTCATCGCGGCCACGGTGGTCGGCGGCGTGGCCATCTTCGGCGGCCAGGGCAGCGTCTACGGCGCGGCGCTCGGCGCGCTGCTGCTCGGCACGATCACCTCGTCGCTGATCGTGCTGCGCGTCGAGGCGTTCTGGCAGCAGGCGGCGATCGGCGCCCTCTTGCTGCTCGCCATCGCCTTCGACCGCTTCGTGGGCCTGCGGGTCGAGGCCGCCCTCCGGAGAAGGAGCGCACGCCGTGCCGCCTGAAGCCGCGCCCCCCGCCCCGCGCGAGACGCGGCCGGCGCCGCCGCCGTCGTCGGCGGTGTCGCGATCTTCGGGGGGACGGGAA
>DATMVH010000447.1:0-2134 GCA_035563395.1 Solirubrobacteraceae bacterium | reverse complement strand
GACTCGGTCGTCAGCGCCGTCGTCCGCGACGAGATCAGCTCGACCTTCCCGCCGCGGCGCAGGCGGAACCAGACGACCCGCACCCGTCGGCCGGCGGTCGCGCCCTGCGCGCGGATCACCACCCGCAGGCGGATGTCCCCGTGCATCCGGCGGCGCTGGGCGCGCGTCAACCGGAACGTCACGGCGCGGGTCCGCGCGCTGCGGAACCGGACGCGCCTCTGCCAGAACCCGAGCGACACGCGCTGCTCCGCCCGGATGCGGAAGAGCCGCGCGAGCACGCGCGCGCGGCCGCGCTCGCCGATCCCCACGCGCAGGACGAGCCGCCCGCGGCGCCGCACGACCCGCAGCCGCATCGTCGCCAGCCGCGCGGTGACGCGCGGGCGCGCCGGAGCCGTGACGGGCGCGGCGGGCGCGACCGCCACGGGCGGCGCGGGCGGCCCCGCCGGCGCGGGCGCGGGTGACGCGGGCGGCGGCGCCAGCGTGACGGGCTCGCCCTGCGTGCCCCCGCCGGGCCGCGACTGGGTGCCGAGCGCGATCCACGAGGCGACCGACGGCCGGCCGTCCCGATCGACGATGAACAGCATGTAGTGCCCGGGGACCGCGACGTCGCGGTTCGCCGGCATCCGCAAGTCGTAGCCCGTGCGGTCGGCCTTCGGCGACACCGGCAGGTTGATCAGCCGCTGGCTCATGTCGACCGCATGGGTCGCCGCGCCGGGGGCCACGAGCGTCGCCTTGACGATGTCCGTGGCGGTCGTGCCCACGGAGATCGTCGCGTCGTAGTCCGCGCTCGCCGGCGCCGTGCGGATCTCCGGGCGCGGGCCGCGGAAGAAGTAGGACGGCTTGTAGATCTCGTAGGTGTCGCGCAGCGGATCGGCGTCGCTCGCGGCCGGGTTGTCGTCGCCGGCCGAGATGACGCTGCCGTCCGGGAGCAGCAGGGCGGTCGAGTGGTACGCGCGGCTCTCCGCCTGCGGCGGCCCGAGCCGCCAGCCGTTGCCGTCGAAGATCTCGACCTGGCGCTCGGCTCGATCGGAGCGGACCGCGTACAGGTTGGTGCCGCCCGCGCCGCCGCCGACGCTCACCATGCGGCCGTCGGGCAGGAGCACCGTGTTGAGGTGCGCGCGCGGGACGTTCAGCGAGGAGGAGGAGCTCCAGCCGTTCGCGCCCTCGTCGAACGTCTCCGTCGTGGCCGTCGCCGGGCCGCGCTGGTAGTTGTTTCCGGGATTGCGGTCGCCGCCGGGATGGCTCGCGCCGCCGATCAGCGTGACCCGGCCGCGGCTGCTGTCGCGCTCGAGCGGCTGCAGCACCCCGCTGCTCCACGTGCGCTCGAGGCTCGGCTGCGGCGCATTCTGCTGCGTGAACACCGACGACGGGAGCGGATAGAAGAACGAGATCCAGTTCGCCGGGCCGACCACGTAGCCGCGCCCGCTCGGCATCCAGAACGTGTGCGGGTAGATCAGCTCGTCCGTCCCGACGCGGATGCCCGACACGCTGCCCGACAGCGTGTCGAGCTCCTGGCCGAGCGGGCGGCTCGGGTCGAACACCTCGACGCTGCGGTTGAGCTGCGTGCCGCTCTCCGTGATCCCGCCGACGATGAACGTCCGGCCGTCGGGCATCAGGGTCTGGCTCGGGTACCAGCGGCCGCCCGCGGTGCTGTGCGCGTTGGTGCCGCCGCCGAGGTTCTCGTGCCGGACCCAGTCCTCGGTCCACGGGTCGAACGTCCAGGTGTGGTTGAGCCCCTTGTTGTTCGGCGCGGTGTTCTCGTTGAAGTCGAGGTAGCCGCCGGTGACCAGCACGCGGCCGTCGCTCATGAGCGCCGCGCCGCCGCAGTAGATGTTCGAGCGCAGGCCCGTGCGCGGGTCGATCGGCGGCGCGACGTCCCTGAAGCCGCCGGTGACGGGGTCGTACAGGACGGCGACGGACTCGTTGACGCGGGGAGTCCGCGGGGAGTCCGAGCCGACCGGCGGTCCGAAGAACAGCACCTTGCCCGTGGGGAGGAGAAGGGCGTGGATGGCCGACAGGCTGCGGTCGCCGCGGCCGTTGCGGACGATGACCCGCGGGCCGCCCGCCCACTCGCCGACCTCGCTCGGCGGCCCGGCGGCGGCCACCTCCTGCAGCCGGCGGCGGCGATCGGCGG
>DATMVH010000446.1:0-2206 GCA_035563395.1 Solirubrobacteraceae bacterium | reverse complement strand
CACGCCGCCGCCGCGGCGTTCGCGGAGTTGGCGGCGCTCGACCCCGTCCCCGCCGAGCCGGCCCCCCAACCCCCTGGCCCACCGCCGGCCGGCGAGCCCGACACCGCCGAAATCCTCGGCCGCGCCCTCGACGCCCTCGGCGCCGCGCACCACCGTCCCTACTCGCGCTGACCCCGCCATAGACTCCGGCGCCCATGCGCCAGCGAGCTCCCGAGACCCACGAAGAGAAGCTCGCGCAACTCCTCGAGCTGCGCGACGCCGCCGTCCACCACGCCACGCAGACGGCGGTCGAGAAGCAGCACGCGAAGGGCAAGTACACCGCCCGCGAGCGGATCGAGAAGCTCCTGGACCCCGGGTCCTTCCACGAGCTCGACACCTACGTCCGCCACCGGACGCACGAGTTCGGCATGGACAAGTCCCGCCCCCTCGGCGACGCCGTGGTCACCGGGCACGGGACGATCGACGGCCGGCGCGTGTGCGTCTTCTCGCAGGACTTCACCGTCTTCGGCGGCTCGCTCGGCGAGGTGATGAGCGAGAAGATGTGCAAGGTGATGGACCTGGCGGCCAAGATCGGCTGCCCGGTCATCGGGATCAACGACTCCGGCGGCGCGCGGATCCAGGAGGGCGTCGTCTCGCTCGGCGCCTACGGCGACGTGTTCGTCCGCAACGTCCAGTGCTCCGGCGTCATCCCCCAGATCAGCCTCGTCATGGGCCCGTGCGCCGGCGGCGCCGTCTACTCCCCCGCGATGACCGACTTCATCCTCATGGTGAAGGAGACGTCGCACATGTTCATCACGGGGCCCGACGTGGTGAAGACGGTCACCGGGGAGGAAGTCGCCTTCGAGGACCTCGGCGGCGCGATGGCGCACAGCACGCGGTCCGGCGTCGCCCACTTCGCCCACGACGACGAGGACGCCTGCCTCGAGGACGCGCGGTACCTCCTCTCCTTCCTCCCGCAGAACAACCTCGGCACGCCGCCGCGCGTGCAGCCCACGGACGACCCGCTGCGCGCCGACGCGGCGCTGGACGACATCGTCCCCGACAGCCCGAACAAGCCGTACGACATGCGCGACGTCGTGCGCGGCGTCGTCGACGACGGCGAGTTCTGCGAGGTGCAGGAGCACTTCGCGCAGAACATCGTCTGCGGCTTCGGCCGCCTCGACGGGTGGACGGTCGGCGTGGTCGGCAACCAGCCGCGCGCGCTCGCGGGGGTGCTCGACATCGACGCGTCGTGCAAGGCCGCACGCTTCGTGCGGACGTGCGACGCCTTCAACATCCCGCTCCTGACCTTCGTCGACGTGCCCGGCTTCCTGCCCGGGACGACGCAGGAGTGGGGCGGGATCATCCGCCACGGCGCGAAGCTCCTCTACGCCTACACCGAGGCGACCGTGCCGAAGGTCACGGTGATCACGCGCAAGGCGTACGGCGGCGCCTATGACGTCATGGCCTCCAAGCACATGCTCGCCGACTTCAACTTCGCCTGGCCGACGGCCGAGATCGCGGTGATGGGCCCCGAGGGCGCCGTGAACATCATCCACCGGCGCGACATCGTGGGCTCGCCGACGCCCGAGGAGCGGCGCGCGACGCTGATCGCCGACTACAAGGCCCGCTTCGCGAACCCGTACACGGCCGCCGAGCGCGGCTACATCGACGACGTGATCATCCCGCACGAGACGCGCCCGAAGGTCGTCGCGGCGTTTGCGACGCTCCAGACCAAGCGCGTTCCCGGCCCCAAGCGCAAGCACGGGAACATCCCGCTCTGACGCGCGGCCGGCGCCGATATCGTGGCGCCGACGGCGAGGCCGACCGGGCCCCGCCGCACGCAAGGACCGGAGCAGGGTGCTGCACATCCACCGAGCTGAGCGCGCGGACGCGCTCGTCGAGGCGCTCGGCGCGCTGCTGGCGGAGCCGCTCGCGGATCCCTTCGCCCCCGACGTCGTCGCCGTCCCGACCCGCGGGATGGAGCGCTGGCTCGCGCAGCGCACCTCCGCGCACCTCGGCGCGACGGCCGGGAGGTCCGACGGCGTGTGCGCCAACGTCCACTTCCCGTCGCCCGGCCGGCTCGTCGCCGACGCCGTCGCGGCGGCCTCCGGGATCGCCCCCGAGGCGGACCCCTGGCGGCCGGAGCGGGCGACGTGGCCGCTGCTCGAGGTGGTCGACGACTCCCTGGACGAGGCGTGGCTGCGGCGGCTCGCGCGCCACCTCG
>DATMVH010000445.1:0-4209 GCA_035563395.1 Solirubrobacteraceae bacterium | reverse complement strand
TCCGCGCCGCGCCGCTGTCCGCGGACGGCGCCGCCGGCCTGGTGCTGCGCGCCTACGCGGAGTCCGCGACCGCGGTGGCCCCCACCGCCGCGCGGGGCGAGCCGCCGCGGTAGCGGAAGCACAGCAGGCAGACGTCGTCGTCGCCGCTGAAGTCGCTGAGCAGCACGTCCGTGAGCCCGCGCGGGAGCTCCGGCAACGGCACGTCGTGGCGGCGCCCGAACTCGAGCTGGAGCAGCTCGATCCCGCGGTCGAGCGACCGCCGGCGGCGCTCGACGAGCCCGTCCGTGTAGAGCAGCAGGCGGGCGTCGTGCGGCAGGACGCAGGCGGCCTCCCGGCGCGGCGCCCCCATCACGTTCGCCCCGAGCGGCGGCGACCGGCCGTCCCACAGCAGCGCGGGCGGCTCGCCCGCCTCGAGCAGGAGGGGCGGTGGATGGCCGGCGCAGGCGTAGGTCATCGCGCCCGTGTCGAGCGCGATCTCCGCGTAGGCCACGGTGGCGAACCGCGCGGCGATCAGCGGCTCCACGAAGGTGTCCAACCGCTCGAGCACCCGGCGCGGGCCGAGGTCGGCGCCCGCGAGCGCGCGCATGGCGCTGCGGAGCTGCCCCATCGCGCTGGCCGCGACGATGCCCCGCCCGACGACGTCGCCGACCGCGATCGCCACCCGGCCGTCGCTCACCGGGAAGCAGTCGTACCAGTCGCCACCCACCTCGAGCGTCTCCCCCGCCGGCCGGTAGTACGTCGCGACCTCGAAGCGCGGGTCGCGCGGCGGCTCGCCGGCGAGCAGGCTGCGCTGCAGCACCTGCGCGACGTCGCGCTGCTGCTCGTAGAGCCGAGCGTTCTCGAGCGCGAGCGCGGCGCGATCCGCGACGTCGGCGAGGAACGGCAGGTCGGCGGGCCCGAACCGCCGCTCGCCGGGCTCGTCACGCAGGACGAGCACCCCGAAGCCGTGCGCCTGGGCCCGCAGCGGGAGGGCGACGCACGAACCGCCGTCCGGCTCGGGCGCGGCGAGCTCGGGGCGGCCGCTCCGGCGCGCGCGGGCGACGACGTCGGCGACGTCATCGCGGTCGTCGGGCTCGATCGAGGCCGCGTCGGCGAGCCGCGGGACGGTGAGCTCGCGCAGCCGCTCGAGCCGCGGCCCGACCCCGGTGAGCTCGTACAACGCCCGGCTGACGTCCGCCATGTACGCGCTGCGCCGCGCGGCGCGGTCGCTCTCCTCGATGAGTCGCGCGCG
Organism: Solirubrobacteraceae bacterium; assembly: GCA_035563395.1. GTDB lineage: Bacteria > Actinomycetota > Thermoleophilia > Solirubrobacterales > Solirubrobacteraceae > DASQMT01. The sequence continues at coordinate 2,978 of DATMVH010000445.1, read as the reverse complement.
CTGGAACGCGATCGCGGCCTGCGCGCCGATCGACTCGACGAAGGCGCGCTCCTCGTCCGGGAATGCCCGCGGCGCCGTGAAGCCGTAGCGCAGCTCGCCGACGGCGCGCCCGTCGACGCGGAGCGGCAGGACGGCGAGCGCGCGCAGGGGCCGTCCCGCACCGCCGTCCTCCACGTAGGCCGGCCGGTCCTCGCCGGACCGCGGCTCGAGCGGCGCCGCATCGCCACCGCGCCGGGCGACGACGACGAGCGCCTTGTCCTCGTCCTGGGCCCCGATCGCCACCTCGTCGGCGCCCGTCGCCGCGACGATCTCCTCGAGCAGCCGCTCGGCGATCCGGCGGCGGTCCATGGGCTCGGCGAGCGCGGCGGTGACCCGCTGCAACCGCGCCGTGCGCTCGCGCGCGAGCAGCAGCTCGCGCTCGTACCGCCGCCGCTCGACGGCGTTGAAGACCGTCGTGCGGACGCCGAGCGGTGTCCCCTCCGCGTCCGTCGTGAGCACCGAGTTGACGAGCACGGGCAGCCGCTCGCCGGACGCGCACACGATGTCGAGCGCGATCTCGTGGACCTCGCCCTGCATGCGCAGCAGCGGCGCGTAGTGGGTCTCGTGGTAGATCCGCCCGCCGCCCGTCAGCAGATCCTGGAAGCGCCGCCGGCCGACGAGGTCCTCGCGGCGGTATCCCGTCCAGCGCAGGAACGTCTCGTTGACGCGGACGATGTCGCCGCGCGCCAGCGTCGCCAGGTAGCCGCACGGCGCCTGCTCGTAGAGGTCCTCGGCGCTGTCCTCCGGCAGGTCGCCCGAAACGGCGCCAGTCCCCGCGGCGTCGGTCATGCCCGGATCAGAGGAAGGCCTTGATGGCCGCGATCGTGGCCGCGGGCGCGCTGAGGTTCGGGCAGTGCCCGGTCGCGTCGAGCACGACGTAGCGGCTGTCCGGCAGCTGCTCGTGGACGTACTCGCCGACCGTGGTGGGAGCGATCGCGTCGTCGCTGCACTGGAGCACGAGCGACGGCGTGCGCACCCGCGCAAGGTCGGCGCGGTTGTCCGAGAGGAACGTCACGCGCGCGAATCGCCGCTGGATCTCCGGGTTCGCCCGGCAGAAGCTGTTCGTCAGCTCCCTGGCGAGCTCCGGCCGGTCGGGATTGCCCATGATCACCGGCGCGATCGCGCTGGACCAGCCGAGGTAGTTGCTCTCGAGCGAGGCCAGCAGGTCGTCGATGTCCTCGCGGGAGAAGCCGCCGACGTAGCCCTCGTCGTCGATGTAGCGTGGCGACGGCCCCACCAGGACGAGCTTGCCGAACCGGTCGGGCTCCTCGATCGCCGCCACGACGCCGACCATGGCGCTGACCGAGTGGCCGACGAAGATCACGTCCCACAGGTCGAGCTCGCGGCAGATCTCCAGCACGTCCTCGGCGTACCCCTGCAGGCTGCCGTAGCGCTCCGGATCGTAGGCCGCGAGGTCGGAGCCGCCCGCGCCGACGTGGTCGAAGAGGACGATCCGGTACGCGTCCGCGAACGCCGGCGCGACGTGGCGCCACATGTTCTGGTCGCACCCGAAGCCGTGCGCGAAGAGCATCGGCGGCCCGGTCTCCCGCCCGGTGATCGTGACGTTGTGGCGCGCCACGACGCTCACGCCGGCGATTCTAGAGGGGCCGGCGCCGGGCCGCCGTCAGAGCGCGTGGCGCTGCAGGAGCTTCTTGCCGATGACCATCCGCTGGATCTCCGAGGTGCCCTCGCCGATCAGCAGCAGCGGCGCGTCGCGGTACAGGCGCTCGATCTCGTACTCCTTCGAGTACCCGTAGCCGCCGTGGATCCGGAAGGAGTCCTCGACGACCTCCTTGCCGGTCTCCGAGGCGAAGAGCTTCGCCATCCCGGCCTCGAGGTCCGACCGCTCGCCGGCGTCCTTCATCCGCGCGGCCTTGAGCGTGAGCAGGCGCGCGGCCTCGACCTTCGTGGCCATGTCGGCGAGCTTGAACTGGATCGCCTGATGCTCGGCGATCGGGCGCCCGAAGGCCTTGCGCTCCTGGCTGTAGCGGAGGGCGAGCTCGAGCGCGCGCTGGGCGATGCCGACGCCGCGCGCGGCGACGTTGACGCGGCCGACCTCGAGCGCATCCATCATCTGCACGAACCCCTTGCCGAGGCCCGTTTGCTCCCCGCCGAGGATCATGTCGGCGGGGCACCGGTAGCCGTCGAACACGAGCTCCGTGGACTCCACGCCCTTGTAGCCGAGCTTCCTGATCTTCGGCGGCACGAGCAGCCCGGGGTTCTCCGGAGCGCCGGGCTCCTTCTCGCAGATGAAGCACGTCATGCCGCGGTGCGGCGGGTCCGCGTCGCGATCTGTCTTGACGAGCACGAAGACGACGCCGGAGAGCAGGCCGTTCGTGACCCACATCTTCTGGCCGGAGATCTCGTAGTCGCCGTCGTCGCGCCTCCGGGCGGAGGTCTTGATCGCCTGCACGTCCGACCCCATCTCCGGCTCCGAGAGCGAGAAGGCGGCGCGGATCTCCCCGGTCGCCATGCGCGGCAGCAGCCGCTCCCGCTGGGCGTCCGTACCGAACTTCATCAGCAGGTAGGAGCCGATGAAGTGGGTGTTGACGACGCCGGAGATCGAGATCCAGCCGCGCGACAGCTCCTCGACGATCATCGCGTACGTCGTCAGGTCGAGGCCCATCCCGCCGTACTCCTCGGGAATCGTCACCCCGAAGAGCCCGAGCTCCTTCATCTGGTCGACGATGGGAGCGGGGAACTCGTCCGCGGCGTCGTAGTGCTCCGCCTGCGGCAGGATCTGCTCGTCGACGAACTGGCGGACCATCTCGAGGATGGCCTTCTGCTCGTCGGTCTTCTCGTAGAACGGGGTGGCGACGGCCATGCGCGCGAGCATACCCCGGGCCTTCCGGCGCCCGCGCCGCTTCGCCGGGCGGGGTCAGTCGTCGCCGCCGCCGTTGTCGCCGCCGCCGTTGTCGCCGCCGCCGTTGTCGCCGCCG
>DATMVH010000444.1:0-2261 GCA_035563395.1 Solirubrobacteraceae bacterium | reverse complement strand
TGGCTGACCGCGAAACGATCCTCGCCCGCTTGCGTGTCATCGGCGGGCAGCAGTTCAACCGGGAGATGCGCCAGTCCGCCCGTGCGATCGACGAGGTCGGCGACGAGGCGGAGCAGACCACGAAGCAACTCGGCGCGCTCGGCGCCGCGTCCGGTGGCGCGGCGGCGGCCATGGGCTTGTGGCAGGACAAGCAAGGCCGCTGGCGCGAGGAGAACGGCCGGTTCGCGTCATCGGCGCGCAAGGCGGCCGCCGGCATCGAGGAGGAAGCCAAGGCAACCGACCGCCTGGACCGCAGTCGGCGCCGGCTCAAGAAGGGCGACACGCGGATCAACATCGGCCCCTTCTCGACCTCCCTGCGGGGCGGGACACTCGCCGTCGGCGCGCTCGCGCTCGCCGTCGAGGACCTGACCGGGCCGGCGCTCGGTCTCGCCGAGGCGCTCGGCACGACGGCGCTCGCCGGCGGCGCCGCCGCCGGCGTCGGCCTCCTCGCGTACGGGCAGGCCGCCGGGACCGCGATGCTCGCCACCCACGGCCTCACCGAAGCCTTGGAGGGCGACGCCGACGCGTTCTTCGCGCTCACCCCCGCCGCGCAGCGGTTCGTGATGCAGCTGGAGCGGATGCGCCCCCTGCTCGACGATCTTCGCGCGGACGCCGCCAGTAGCATGCTCCCCGGCGTCGGCCGCGGCATCGAGCAAGCGGCGCGGAACGCCCCGGTCGCCCGGCGGCTCACCCGCCGGACCGGCGGGGCGCTCGGCGCGATCGCGGAGCAGGCCGGGACGATGCTCGGATCGCAGGAGTGGGGCCGCGACCTCGAGCGCGTCGGGAACACGAACGTCCGGATCATCGGGAACCTCGGCGCGGCCGGCCTGCACCTCGCCGACGCGCTCAGGCACGTCGCCGTCGAGGCCGCGCCGCTCGCGGAGTGGCTGTCCAGGATGGCCAGGCGTGGCGCGGCGCTCACGGAGACATGGGCGGAGAACACCCGCCGGTCGGGGGAGATGAGCCGGTTCTTCCGCGACGCCCGCGAAGACCTCGAGCTGCTCGCCAGCATCGGCGGGCACACCGGCCGCGGCATCATCAACCTGTTCGGCGCCGACGACGTCGACGGCACCCGCACCCTCGCGCGGGTCGACGAGATCACCGCGCGGTTCGAGCGGTGGTCGCGGTCCCCGGCGGTCGCCGCGGGCCTCGGGGACGCGCTGTCGGAGGAACTCGACGACTTCGCGGCCGGCGCGATCGACATGTTCGTCGAGACGACCGCGAAGGCCGCTCCTCGCGCGGCGGAGATCTTCTGGGGGACGTTCGTCGAGGCGTCGCCGATCGGGAAGCTGCTGATCGGCGCGTGGGCGGGGAAGAAGCTGCTCGGCGTCGGGCTCGGCACCCGGTTCAACCCGATGTGGGTGCGGTTCGCGGGCGGCGTCCCGGGGTCGCCGGGCGAGGAACTGGACCGCGACAAGCGCAAGCCGCGCCGGACGCCACCGATCGCGCCTGCGCCGATCGGCAAGCCGGGAGGGAGCCCGCTCGACTGGATCAACCGGGCGAAGCCGTGGGCGAAGGCCGGCGGCGCCGCGAGCGCGTTCGTGTGGGCCGCGAACGAGGCCGGCGAGTTCGTCGACGAGGAGCTCCTGAACCGCGGCGCCTCCATGCTGCAGCGCGCCAGCGGGGACATCGGCTTCAAGGCGGGCGTCAACTCCCTCGCGGGCATCCTGCGCGACGCGATCGAGGACGCCCCGGCGAGACGCGAGCGCGACCGGCTCGAGCGGCTCCCCGAGCTCACACAGGAGATCAACCTCCACATCGACGGCAAGCGCGTCACCGGGGTCGTCACCCGCGACGTCCTCAACACCGCCGCGCGGAAGGGCATCAGCCCCGGCGTCGGCGGCCAGTCCGTCGGCGTCCGCGGCAAGCGGGGCTTCTAATGGCGGCCGTGATCGACTGGCGTCACGTCAACGCCGACAGCATCGGCCACCACGTCATCCGGCCGCTGCGCCGCGACCTCGCCGCGATCATCGGCGACCACCCGCGGCTCGGCGACGCGCTCGACCTCATGCACGAGCTCACGCTCGACCTGTTCCTCGTCCCGCCCGTCCACATCGCCGAGCAGCTCCGCGCGCAAGGCATCGACGCGACCGTCCGGTTCGCCGGCGACGAGCTGAAGGACAAGGCCCGCGAGCTCGCCGCCCCGGCCATCCTCGTCACGATGCAGGACCTCGAGGAGCCGCTGCGCCGGCACGTCGACGAGGCGACCGGGCCGCTGTTCG
>DATMVH010000443.1:0-3784 GCA_035563395.1 Solirubrobacteraceae bacterium | reverse complement strand
GATCGCGTTGACCCGGATGCCGAGCGGGGCCCACTCCACCGCGAGGGCCTTGGTGAGCATGTCGACCCCGGCCTTGGACGCGTGGTACGACGCCTGGTGCTGCGGGATATTCACGACCTGGGCGGACATCGAGGAGACGTTCACGATCGAGGCCCGGGAACCCGCGGCGCGTGCCGCCCGGGCCAGCGCCTGGCAGCACAGGAACGTGCCGGTGAGGTTGACGTCGATGACCCGCCGCCAGGACTCCGCGCTCGCCTCGAGGCTGTCCTCCCACACGGTGATGCCGGCGGCGTTGACGAGCAGGCTCGGGCTGCCGAGGGCCTGCGCGATGCGCCCGAACGCGGCGCCCACCTGCCCGGCGTCCGTGACGTCCGCCGAAACGCCCACGCCGTCGGTGTCCAGCGCCGCGGCGCTCTGCTCGACCTCGCCGAGCAGGTCGACGAGCCCGATCCGCACCCCCTGGCGGGCGAGCGCGCGCGCCATGGAGAGGCCCAGCCCGCGCGCGCCCCCGGTCACCACCGCCACCTTCCCCGCGAGATCCTCGAACACGGTGCCCTCCTCCCGTCGCCGCCGGACGGCCTCGATCCTGCCGTACCGGAGCGGATCGGAGTAGCGTCGAGCCGCGGACGCCATGCCGTGGACCACCGCCGACATCCCGCCGCAGGCCGGCCGCACCGCCGTCGTCACCGGCGCGAACGGCGGCCTCGGCCTCGAGATCGCGCGCGCGCTCGCGGGCGCCGGGGCGCACGTGGTCATGGCCGCCCGCAACGCCGGGACGGCGGCCGCCGCGCACGGCGACATCCTCGCGGCACATCCACACGCCTCGCTCGAGATCGTCTCGCTCGACCTCGCGTCGCTCGCGTCGGTGCGGGCGGCGGCGGAGCGGATCGGGGCCGCGCACGGCCGCGTGGACCTGCTCGTCAACAACGCCGGGGTGATGGCCGTGCCCGAGCGCCGGACGGCGGACGGCTTCGAGATGCAGTTCGGCGTCAACCATCTCGGCCATTGGACGCTCACCGCGCTGCTGCTGCCCGCGCTGCTGGCCGCGCCGGCCGCGCGCGTCGTCACGGTCACGAGCACCGCGCACCACTTCGGCCGCCGACTGGACCCGGACAACCCCCATCTCCACGGCAACTACCGGCCGTTCGGCGCCTACTGCCAGTCGAAGCTCGCGAACTTCCACTTCGGCCTCGGCCTGCAGCGCGACTTCGCCCGCGCCGGCGTCCGCGCCGCGAGCTTGCTCGCCCATCCAGGGCTGTCCAACACGGAGCTGCAGGCGCGCAGCGTCGCGGAGTCCGACGGGGGCTGGAGCCAGCGGTTCTGGCATGTGCTCGCCCGCCGGACCGGGATGTCGCCCGCGGAGGGCGCCCTCAGCCCGCTGCGGGCCGCCACCGACCCGCACGCCGCGGGCGGCGCGTTCTACGGCCCGCTGTTCGTCAACGCGGGGCCGCCGGTGCGCAAGCCGGTGCTCCGGCGCGTCGGGCTCGAGCCGGCGATCGCACGCCTGTGGGCGGTGTCGGAGCGGGAGACCGGCACGCGGCTCGACGTGGCGGCCGCGCGGCGCGCCTAGCCCGCGGCGAGCACCCGGGTCCGCCTGCGCCGCGCGACCATCGCGAACGCGAGGCCGACGACCATGAGTGCGCCCAGCGCGTGCAACCCGCCGACCCAGTCGGAGCTCCCGGCGAGCAGGACCTGCAGCGTGCCGATGGCGAACAGCGCGAACGACATGCCGATGTCGGACCGCGGCAGCCACGCGACGAGGGCGGCCACGAGGACCAGCGTCTCGAACGAGTGCGTCGCCCAGCCCAGGCCGCGATGCGCGTCCAGGGCGTCGCCCGCCCCGAAGACGTAGGAGCCGGCGAGGTAGACCTGGCAGAAGACGCCGGCGATGACCACGACCAGGAAGGCGAGATGAAGCGCGGCGGCGCCGCGGCGGACGGCTTGCATCCCGGGCATGGTGTCAGCCCGGCGGGCGCTACGGCCGCGCGCCGGCGCGCTCGGCCAGTTCGGCGATCACGCGCGAGAGCTGGGCGCCCTGCCACGCGAGCGGCGACTCGCCGGGCTCCTCCGACACGAGCCTCGCGCCGGGGATCTCCGCGGCGTAGCGCTCGCCGACGGCGTACGGGTGGCCGGGATCGGCCTCGTCGCGGCTGGGAACGACGACCGTCGGCAGGTCGATCTCGCGCAGCTCCTCCCACGCGGAGAAGACCGGGGAGCGCGGCACGCAGCGCAGCGCGTCGGCCACCGCCTCGGGATGGTCGTGGGCGGCGAGCCGCTGGCGGATCACGCGGTCGACCGTCCCGCGCCAGCGCTCGGGCACGCCGGGATCGCCGTAGGCCTCGACGAAGCCGTCCACCCCGCCGGTGCGCAGGCCCTCGGAGAGCGCGTCCCAGCGCGCGAGGTCGGTGTGCTCGCCCTCCGGCGTGTACGCCGGCGTGGCCAGCACGAGCCCGGCGACGCGGTCGCCGTGATCGAGCGCGAAGCGCAGGATGGTGTGCGCGCCCATCGACGCGCCGGCCAGCACGGGGCGCTCGATGCCGCGGTCGTCGAGGATCGCGAGCAGGTCCGCCGCCAGCTCGAGATACGTGTAGGCGGACGAGTCCTCCGCCGGTCCGGAACGGCCGTGGCCCCGTGCGTCGTAGGCGACCACGCGATGGCCGGAGCGCTCGAGCGCGCGCGACCCCATGACGACGTAGCGGCGGTTCGCCGTCAGCCCGTGGAGGAGGACGACCGGCACGCCCTCCCCGGCCTCCTCGCCCGCCAGCGTCACCCCGCCGCGCTCGACCGTGAACTCGCCCACCGGTCGCGAAGGGTAGTCGCCCGGCGTGCGCGAGACTTCGCCGGCGATGGCGGCCCGGCGGGGATGAACTTCGGCGACCGCGGCGCGCCCGACGACGGCTGGCTGCGCGGGCGCCACTTCGACGTCGTGCGCGACGCCGGCTTCGACCTCGTGCGCTGGTCGGCGCACCTGGCCGGCGAGCGCGTGGACCCGGCCCTGTTCGACCGCGTGGATCGCGCCGTGTAGCACGCGCTGCGCCGCGATCCGGCCGTCGTGCTCGACGTCCACCACTTCGACGGGCCTCGCGAGCGGCTCCTCGCGCTGTGGGCGCAGATCGCCCCGCACTACGCGGGCGCCGATCCGGGCGTGTCCTTCGAGCTGCTAAACGAGCTGCACGACCCGACGACCGCCGAGGAGTGGAACGCGCTGCTGGCCGAGGCGCTCGCCGTCGTGCGCGAGACGAATCCGCGGCGCACCGTCATCGCCGGGCCGGTGCGCTGGAACATCGTCGACGCGCTGCCCGGCCTGCGCCTCCCGGACGACGAGCACCTCGTCGCCACCGTGCACTACCACTCGCCGTTCCGCTTCACCCACCAGGGCGCCGGCTGGATCGACGGGGCGGCGGCGTGGCTCGGCACGTCGTGGGGATCCGACGCCGAGCGAGCGCGCGTGCGCGCGGACCTGCAGCGCGCGGCGGCATGGGCGCGCGCGCAGGGCCGGCGCTGTTCCTGGGCGAGTCCGGGACCCAGTGCGCCGGCCGCCATGGACGCGCGCGCCCGGTGGACCGAGCAGGTGCGCAGCGAGGCCGAGCGGCTCGGGATGAGCTGGGCGTACCGGGACTTCGCGACGGACTTCGGGGCCTTGGACCCGGGCCGGAACGCGTGGCGCGCGCAGTACGCCCATAGCTCCGCGGGGCCACGGCGCGGGCGCGGGCTGCTCGGCGCGCGTTGACCGGCGTCACCCCGCGGCGCCCCGGGTACGTGCGCGGCGATGACCTTGGGGCGC
>DATMVH010000442.1:0-2761 GCA_035563395.1 Solirubrobacteraceae bacterium | reverse complement strand
CGCCGCCCGCGCGGCGGCGGTGCCGGGACTCGACCGCGTGCTGTCCCATGCGGCGCGCCTCGCCGTACGGCCGTCGGCGGGCCTCGCGCTGTCCGCGCGCCGGAACCCGGCGGCGCGCGACCTGATCCGCCACGCCACGATGGATCTCGGCGGCAACGTCAACCGTGCGCGCGCGTGGGCCAAGGCGGCGCGCCGCTGGCCGCACGACCAGCCCGACCTGCTCGACGGCTACCGCCACATCGAGGTCCCGGTGCTCCTCCTGTGGGCCGACGAGGACGCGGCGCATCCGCTCGCCATCGCCGAGGAGGCGCTCGACCTCCTGCCCGACGCGATCCTCCGCGTTCTGCCCGGGACGGGCTTCCTCATGGCCTACGACGACCCGGTCGGCCTCGCGCGCGAGCTCGCGGCCTTCTGCGGGTGAAGGGCGGCCGCGCGCGACGCGCCGGATGCACCGCTTTCCCGGTTGTGCCGGTCGGATCGCGCGCTACGGTAGGCCGCGATGGGCGGCTCGGACCGTGACCCACACGGGTGCTCCGCGGGACGCGCGATGGAGATCCTCGGCGAGCGCTGGACGTTCCTCATCCTGCACGAGGCGTTCCACGGCGTTCGCCGCTTCTCGCAGATCCAGCGCAACCTCGGCATCGCGCGCAACATCCTCTCCGCCCGCCTCCAGCTGCTCGTCCGCACCGGCATCCTCGAGAAGCGCCGCTACCAGGACGAGCCCGAGCGCTACGAGTACCGGCTCAGCGAGATGGGACGTGGCCTGTATCCCGCCGTCGTGGCGATCACGCGATGGGGCGACGAGCACCTCGTCGACCACGACGCCGCGCGCCCGGTCCTGCGCCATTCCTGCGGGCACGCGGCGGATCCCGTGCTCGTCTGCGGGCACTGCGGGGAGCCGCTCGACCCGCGCGCGGTGACGCCCGAGCCGGCCGCCGCGACCGTCTGAGCGCGACCGCCGCGCCGCGGACCGGGCGCTAGGGTGGATCGCACGAGCGCGAGATCCCGGAGGCTGACCATGAGCGTGCAGGACGCGGCGAAGGAGTTGTGGGGTGGGGAGACCCGCAAGGCGGTGGCGAACTTCCCGGTGTCCGGGGAGACGGTGCCCGTCGCGGTGGTGCGCTGGCTGGGGCGGATCAAGGGCGCCGCGGCGCGCGTGAACGCCGAGCTCGGCCTCCTCGACGGCGACGTCGCCGAGCGGATCGCGACGGCGGCCGACGAGATCGCGGCGGGCCGCCACGACGCGCAGTTCCCGATCGACGTGTTCCAGACGGGGTCGGGCACGTCGTCGAACATGAACGCCAACGAGGTGATCGCCACGCTCGCCGGCGAGGGCGCGCATCCCAACGATCACGTCAACATGGGCCAGTCCTCGAACGACGTGTTCCCCAGCGCCGTGCACCTCGCCGCGCTCGACGAGGCGACGAACCGCCTGCTGCCTGCGCTGGAGCGCCTCGAGCAGTCGCTCGGGGCGAAGGCCCAGGAGTTCAAGGACATCGTCAAGGCCGGGCGCACGCACCTCATGGACGCGGTGCCGGTGACGCTCGGGCAGGAGTTCGCGGGCTACGCGGCGCAGGTCCGGCTCGGCCGCGCGCGGGTCGCGGACGCGCTGCCCCGCGTCGCCCAGATTCCGCTCGGCGGCACCGCGACGGGCACCGGGCTGAACACCCATCCGGAGTTCGCCGCGCACGTGCGCGAGCGCCTGAGCGCCGACACGAGCCTCGACATCCGCGCGCCCGAGGATCCGTTCGAGGCGCAGGGCAACCGCGATGCGCTGGTCGAGCTGTCCGGCGCGCTGAAGGTGATCGCGGTGTCGCTGACCAAGATCGCCAACGACCTCGCGCTGATGGGGTCGGGGCCGCGCGCCGGCATCGGGGAGGTCTTCCTGCCCGAGCTGCAGAAGGGGTCCTCGATCATGCCCGGCAAGGTCAACCCGGTCATTCCCGAGGTCGTCCTCCAGGTCTCCGCGCAGGTGATCGGCAACGACACCGCGATCACCGTCGGCGGGCTGCAGGGCCAGTTCGAGCTCAACGTCCGCATCCCGCTGATGGCACGGAACCTGCTGCAGTCGATCCAGCTGCTGTCCGCGACCGCCGTGCTGTTCGCCGAGAAGTGCGTCGACGGCATCGAGGCGAACCTCGCCGGCTGCGAGGCCTCCGCGGAAGGCACGCTGGCCGTCGCCACCGCGCTCAACCCGTTCATCGGCTACGACCGGGCCGCGGAGATCGTCAAGGACGCCGCGGCGAGCGGGCGCACGCTGCGCGAGGTCGCGCGCGAGCACGGCGTCGACGAGGAGACGCTCGACACCGCGCTCGACCTGCGCCGGATCGCCGCCGGATCGAGCGCCGGGTGAGCGGGGGCGGCGCCGAGGCCGCCCTGCTGGAACGGGTCGAGGCGTACGCCGACGCGGCGCCGCGGGCATCCGCCGACGTCGAGGAGATCGGCGCGCTGACGCTGTTCGTGTCGCGGATCCCGTGGCGCCTGTACGCCCGCCCGCGGCTCGGCCCGACCCACGACGTCGGCGCCGACGACGTCGCCGCCGTCCGCGCCCGGCAGCGCGAGCTCGGCGTCCGCGAGGCGTTCGAGTGGGTGCACGAGACGAACCCGTCGATGGCGGGAGCGGCCGAGGCGGCGGGCCTCGCGGTCGTGCGGGTGCCGCTGCTCGTGCTCGACGGCGCACGCTGGCGGCCGCCGCCGGTGCCGGACGGGCTCGCGCTCCGGCTGCTCGCGCCGGACGACCCGGCCCTGCATCCGGCGCAGG
>DATMVH010000441.1:0-3973 GCA_035563395.1 Solirubrobacteraceae bacterium | reverse complement strand
GCTCTGCATCTCCGCGGCCACGCGCGCCGCGCTCGTCGCCCGCCTTCCCTCCGCGGACGAGACGGCCGTCGCCATCCCGCTCGCGGCGGACCCGGCCTTCGGCGCCGCCGCGCCCGGCGACGCGCAGGTCCCGGGGCGCCTCGGGATCGCCCGCCCGTACGTCCTGTGCACCGCCACGCTCGAGCCGCGCAAGAACCTGCCGCGGCTGATCGAGGCCTTCGCCGGGCTGCCGCCGGACCTCCGCGACGCGCACGAGCTCGTGCTCGCCGGCGCGCGCGGCTGGCAGGAGGACGAGACGTTCGCCGCCGTCCGGCGCCATGCGGACCGCGTGCGGACGCTCGGCTACGTCGAGGAATCCGACCTGCGGGCGCTCTACCGGCGAGCGGAGGTGTTCGCGTTCCCGTCGCTCGGGGAGGGGTTCGGCCTGCCGGTGCTCGAGGCGATGGCGGCGGGAACCGCCGTCCTCACCTCGGACCGCTCCAGCCTCCCCGAGGTCGGCGGCGATGCCGCCCGCTACGCCGATCCGCTCGACGTCGGGGCGATCCGCGCGGGCCTGGAGGCGTTGCTGCGCGACCCGCACGAGCGGGCGCGACTCGCCGCGCGCGGCCGGGAGCGGGCGGCCGGCTTCTCCTGGGCGCGCACGGCGCGCGAGACGCTCGCCGTCCTCGAGGCCGCTGCCGCCGGCCGCCCGCCGGTCGCGGCGCTTGCGGCGGAGCGCGACCGCTGGCACGGTGTCGGGCCATGACCACTCCCCAGCCGTCGCCCGGTCTGCTCGAGCGCCTCGCCTCCGGCCCCGTCATCTGCGCCGAGGGCTACCTGTTCGAATGCGAGCGGCGCGGCTACCTCCAGGCCGGCGCCTACGTGCCGACGGTGGTGCTCGACCACCCCGAGGTCGTCACCTCGCTGCACCGCGAGTTCGCCCACGCCGGCTCCGACGTGATCGAGGCGTTCACGTACTACGGCCACCGCGAGAAGCTGCGGATGGTCGGCAAGGAGGACCTGCTCGAGCCGCTCAACCGCCGGGCGCTCGAGCTCGCCCGCGACGTGGCGCGCGCCACGGGGACGCTTCTGGCGGGCAACATCTCCAACACGAACATCTACGCCGGCGACGCCGAGACCGCGGCGCAGGTCCGCGCGATGTACGAGGAGCAGATCGGCTGGGCCGTCGAGGGCGGCGCCGACTTCCTCATCGCCGAGACGATCAGCTGGCTCGGGGAGGCGGAGATCGCGCTCGAGGTCATGCGCGCGACCGGTCTGCCGACCGTGGTCACGCTCGCCGTGCACGCCACGGGCGTCATGCGGGACGGCCCCACGCCCGAGGAGGCGTGCGCGCGGCTCGCCGCGGCGGGCGCGGACGTCGTCGGCCTCAACTGCTCCCGCGGGCCGGCGACGATGCTGCCGGTGCTCGAGCGCGTGCGCGCGGCCGTCGACGGGCACGTCGCCGCCCTGCCGGTCCCCTACCGGACGGACGCCGAGCACCCGACGTTCCAGTCGCTGCGCGAGCCGGGCGGCGAGGAGCGCGTCTTCCCGACGGCGCTCGACCCGTTCACCTGCACGCGCTACGAGATCGCCGAGTTCGGCGCCCGCGCCGCCGCGCTCGGGGTCGGCTACCTCGGCGTCTGCTGCGGCGCCGGGCCGCACCACATCCGCAGCCTCGCCGAGGCCGTCGGCCGCACGCCCGAGGCGAGCCGGTACTCCCCCGACATGTCCAAGCACGCCTACTTCGGGACCGCGAGCGGCGTCCGCGACCTCAACAAGGACTACGCGGAGTCGCTCTGACGGGCGCGCGTCAGCGCGGCCGCGGCTGCCATGCGAGCTGGGGCCGGTCCCAGAAGCCCTCCTCGACGTACGGCGACGGGATGCGGGCGACGCGCCGCGGCGCGCCGCCCGCGAGCCGCAGCCGCCACACGCTCGCGCGGATGTCGAAGCCGACGTCGCCCGCGCCGAAGTCGAGCGAGATCCACGCGAGCGAGCGGCCGTCCGGCGCGAACGCCGGGGCGATCTCGGCCAGCCCCTCGCGGTGGACGATCCGGCGCAGCCGCGTGCCGTCGGCGCGCACCGTGTAGAGGTTGCCGCCGGCCGCGCCGCCCTCGATCTCCCGCTGCTGGAAGCGCGTGCGGAAGACGAGCCGCCGCCCGCCCGGCGCCCAGTCGACCTCGGCGCCGAACGGCGCGACCCGGCGCAGCAGCCGGCCGGTCGCCGCGCTCATCAGCCAGATGCCCGACGGGACGGCGGCGCGGGGCAGGGTGCTGTGCACCTCGACCGCGATCCGGCGGCCGTCGGGCGAGAAGCGCGGCCGGTCCGCGTCGCTGCAGCGGCGCCGGTTCGGGCCGCGGCAGAAGGGCGTCGCGCGCACGCGCCGCAGGCCGGTGCCGTCGAGACGGGCGGTGTAGATGCCGTCGTCGCGCTCGAAGGCGACGCGGCGCCCGCCCGGCGCGAAGGACACGCGCTGCCGCGGCGCAGGCAGCGGCACGGTTCGCGGGTCGCTGCCGTCGGGGGCGATGGAGATGAAGGACGCGGGCGCGGGGCTGCTCTGGAAGGCGAGGAGCCGGCTGCCGTCGGGGTGCCACTCGGGGTCCGAGACCGCGCGGCGCACCTCGTTCTCCGCGTCCACGATCTCGCACGGCCTCGTGAGCGGCCCGAGATCGCGGCCGCCGATCGTCAGCGCGCGCAGGTGCGGGTTGAACTCGCAGGTGTCGACGGCCACGGCGAGGCGCCCGTTGGCGCCGGGGAAGGTGGCCTCGGCCGCGGGGGCGAGGAGGAGCGCCGCGAGCAGCGCGGCCGCGCACGCCGCGGCCAGGCGGGAGGCGGCGGGCGGGCGGGCTTGCGCGGAGGTCGGCACGTGCGCACGGTACACGGCGGCCTCGGGTCCTGCGGCTACGCCGAGCCGCCGTGCGGTTTGATGCCGGTGCGGCCGCGCGGCGCGTTCTACGGGCCGTTCGAGGTGCCCGATCCGGCCGTCACCGCGCTCGTCGCCGGGACGACGTACGACCCCGCGACGCCGTACCGCGAGGCGCAGCTGCTCGTGCGCGACCTCGGCAAGCCCGGCTGCTGAGGATGCGCGGCGACGGGCACACGGCGTACGGCGGCAACTCGCGCTGCCTCGACGCCGCCGTCGACGCCTACCTCGAGGAGGGCGTCGTGCCGGCGCGGGGCACCGTGTGCCGGCAGGAGGTGCCTCGCGGCTCCGCCGGTGTCCGCGCGCGCCGCGGCAGCGCCGACCGTGGACGTGCCCCCCGCGCGGCTGCCGCGGTTCGTGGCCGAAGCGGTGGCGCGCACGCGATGAGTTCGCGGCTCCCGCGGGGTCTGTAGCGGTGAGGCCCCGGCCGCCCGCACCGCGGCCGGGGCCACCGACACCACGCGGGACGGTTCCCGCACACCGGCAAGGAGGGCGCGATGCTCGCGGACAGCAGGGCCTTCAGCGGATTCGCCGTCGACGACCTCGACGCGGCGCGCGAGTTCTATCGCGCCACGCTCGGGCTCGAGACCTCGGAGGAGCACGGTCTGCTCACGCTCCACCTGGCGGGCGACCGGCCGACGCTGGTCTACCCGAAGCCGGACCACGAGCCGGCGACGTACACCATCCTCAACTTCCCGGTCGACGACATCGACCGCGTCGTGGACGACCTCGCCGCGCGCGGAGTGCGGTTCGAGCGCTACGACGGCTTCGACCAGGACGAGCGCGGCATCGCGCGCGGCGGCGGCCCGTTCATCGCCTGGTTCAAGGATCCGGCGGGCAACATCCTCTCCGTCCTGCAGGAGCGCTGAGCCGACGGGCGTGGACCCCGAGCTGGAGGAGGTCGTCGCGCTGGAGCTCGAGCTGCTGCGACCCGCCACGCGCGCGGCGCCCGACCGGCTCGACCGGCTGCTTCACCCGGACTTCCGGGAGGTCGGCGCGTCGGGCCGCGTGTGGGAGCGGGCGGCGCTGATCGACGCCGTCGCCGCGGAGGAGCCGGGCGAGCCGCGGGCGGCG
>DATMVH010000440.1:0-2554 GCA_035563395.1 Solirubrobacteraceae bacterium | reverse complement strand
CGCGTGGACGAACGCCAGCGGCGCATCCGGCCGCAGGATGTCCGCGCGCGCCAGCGCGCCGCTGGCCTCCGCCACGAACGCCGCGTCGAGCTCCACGAGCGCGGCGACGGTGGTCACGTCGGCGCCGTCGCCGAGGATCGCCACCGCGCGCGCCACGCGCCGGACGTCCTCGGGCAGGCGGGCGAGGCGCAGCAGCACCGTGCGCGACACCGCACGCGGGCCGAGCCGCTGGACGGCGGCGGCGTTCGCCGCCCGCGGCTCGATCGCCTCGGCCGCGAGGGCGCTGATCAGCTGGCAGACGAGCAGCGGGTTGCCGCCCGTGGCCTCGTGACAGGTGGCGCAGAAGGCCGGCTCCGCGTCGTCGCCGAGCCGCGCGCGCACGAGCTCCGCGACGCCCGCGGGGCTCAGCGCCCGCAGGGACACCATCGTGGTCAGCGGATCGCCGAGCACCTCGCCGAGCAGCGCCGGATCCGCCGCCGCCTCGCCCGACCGCAGCGTCGCGGCGACGAGGATCGGCAGGCCCTCGACGCGGCGCACGAGGTAGGCCAGGAAGCGCAGCGAGGTCCGGTCGCTCCACTGCAGGTCGTCGATGGCGAGCATCAACGGCCGGTCCGCGGCGACGTTGGCCGTCAGCCAGTAGAGCCCGTGAAGCGCCGCGAACGACTCCTCCACCGGGCCGGCGACGGCGGGTGGAGACACGACGGCGCGTGCCGCCGCGCCCGCCCCGGCGAACCAGTCGTCCTCCTCCATCAGCGGCTCGAAGAGCTGGCGCACGACACCGAACGGGAGCTCGCGCTCGAGCTCGCCGGCGCGCGCGGTGAGCACGCGCACCCCGCGCGCCTTCGCGGCGCCGCGCGCCGCGACGAGCACGCGGCTCTTGCCGATCCCGGCCGCGCCCTCGACCACGACGGTCGCGGCGCGCCCCGAGACCGCGCCCGCGACGAGGTCCTCCAGCACGCCGAGCTCGCGATCGCGCTCGAGCAGGAGGGCCGGGCGCGTGCTCTGGCGCTCGCTGGCCGCGCCGGTCTGCGACACGCGCCGACTCTAACGCCGAGCGTGTGGGCGCGGCGGCGCGCCGACCCCAGGCATCCGCGGCTCCGGGCCTAGGGTCGGGGTCCGCAGACCTGGGGTCGCGTCTCGGGATCGCCCGGTTGTGGACGGCGCCTGCCGTGCCGCATGCTGCGCGCCGAGCCCAGCGCAGCCGCCGCCGGAATCCGCGGCGGCCCCGTTCCGCGGCTCCCCGTCACCCGATCGAAAGGATCGATCCCGCATGCGCCTCATCGCGCCGTGTCTCGCCGCGCCCGCGGTCTGCCTGGCGTTCGCCGCCCCGGCGGCGGCCGGCACGGACCTCCCGCGGTACACGCCCGGCTTTCCCGGGCACGTGGGCGTCGCCGCGAAGACGACGTGAACGAGGTGGAGGAGAGCCGGATCGACGCCGGCGACCCCCGCAACCGCCGCTCGCGCTTCACGGACAAGAACGAGGCCACGGCGCAGGCGCGGGCCGCGCACCGCTATCCCGGCACCCCGCCGCACTGGACCGCGGTCTCGTGCCCCGACGAGGCGGACGGCGGCTGCTCGGGCGCCGAATCTCGCTCGTTCGCGTCCGTCGACCTGCAGGCCGGCCTCCTGGAGACGTACGCGCTCGGGTCCGTGCACCTCGGTCACCGTCCCTTCGAGGTCAGCGCGACGAGCACCGCGACGGCGTTCCTGGACGACACCATCACCGTCTCGAAGCCGACCGCGATCACGCTCCGCGGCCGCGTGCGCGGGACCGCGGACGAGGGCTGGCCGCTGCGCGTCAAGCTCCTCGTCCAGCGCTACGACCCCGCGAACGAGTGCAGCCCCGAGGTCTGCGGTGAGCCCCTCGAGGGCGTGGACGCCTCCTCCGCGGGTCCCGCGATCGACGAGCACTTCGCCATCCCGGTGTCGTTGCCCGCCGCGGGCACCTACCCGTTCAACGCCGAGGTCGTCGCCGAGGTCGGCCCCATGCTGCTCGAAGGGAGCACCTTCGCGCACGCGGACGCCCGGATCGCCAACGCCGGCGACAGCGGCGTGTCGTTCCGGATCGAGGTGCCCGGCGACGTCACCGTGAGCTCGGGCTCCGGCAAGCTGCCCGTCGACGGCGGCGCCACCACGCCGGGGGACACGACTCCGCCCGTGCTCGACGTGCCCGGCCTGCAGGTCGTCGACGCCACGGCGCCGTCCGGCGCGACGGTGGGCTACAGCGTCCGGGCGACCGACGACAGCGGCCAGGACCCGGCCGTGCAGTGCGACCGGGCCTCCGGCACCGTGTTCCCGATCGGCCTCACCCGCGTGGCCTGCACGGCCACCGACGCCGCGGGGAACGCCGGCACGGCGTCCTTCGACGTCCGCGTGACGAGCGCCGCCGAGCAGCTCGACGCGCTGATCGCCCGCGTGACGCGCCTGCCGGACTCGGTCCGCGCGCCGCTCGTCGCGGTGATCTCGGCGGCGCCCAAGCCGATCCGGTGCGCCGGCCTGCGGACCTTCGCCGGCCTCGTCGACGCCCTGCGCGCCCGCGGCCGCATCCCCGCCG
>DATMVH010000439.1:0-10144 GCA_035563395.1 Solirubrobacteraceae bacterium | reverse complement strand
CGCCGCAACACGATCTACGACTGCGGCCAGAACGGGATCGTCGGCCACCTCGGCTGCGTGTTCTCGACGATCGAGGACAACCACATCTACAACATCGCCCTCAAGCGCGAGTTCTACGGCTACGAGATCGCCGGCATCAAGCTCCACGCGGCCATCGACGTCGCCATCCGCCACAACCGCATCCACGACTGCTCGCTCGCGATCTGGCTGGACTGGCAGACGCAGGGCACGCGCGTGACGCGGAACCTGCTCCACGCCAACAACCGCGACCTCTTCGTCGAGGTGAGCCACGGGCCCTACGTCGTCGACCACAACGTCCTCGCCTCGCCCGCGTCGCTGGAGATCTTCAGCCAGGGTGGCGCGTACGTCCACAACCTCGTCTGCGGGACCGTGTCGCTCGAACCCGTCGTGGAGCGACCGACGCCCTACCACGTGCCGCACAGCACCCAGGTCGCCGGCTACGCCGCGATCCTCGGCGGCGACGACCGCTTCGTCGGCAACGTCTTCCTCGGCGGCGACGTGGACCGGGCCTACGGGCGGACGGCGCGGTTCCAGGAGCGCATCGGCCACGGCACCGCCGGCTACGACGGGCATCCGTCCTCCCTCGCCGGCTACCTCGCCCAGGTCGACGACCCCTCGAAAGGCGACCACCAGCGGTTCATGGACGTCAAGCAGCCGGTCTACGTCCGCGACAACGTCTACGCCGCGGGCGCCGGCGCGTACGAGGACGAGGAGCGTCCGGTCGTCCTCGGCGACGGCGAGGTGACGGTCGCCGTGGTCGACGACGGCGACCAGGTGTTCGTGGAGACCCAGCTGCCGGAGGCGTTCGGCGAGGCGCGCGTCGCGGTCGTGACGGGAGGCGACCTCGAGCGCGTCCGGTTCGTGGACGCCGAGTTCGAGGAGCCCGACGGGAGCCCGGCCCGCTTCGACACCGACCTCACCGGGGCCCGCAAGACGGGCGACGAGTCCTATCCCGCGGGACCGCTCGCCACGCTCGCCCCGGGCTCCGCCCGCACGCGCGTGTGGTGAACCCCGACAAGCTCGGCCCCGTCGGGCCGGTCTGGGACCGGCGCTCGCTGCTGCCGGTCGTGATGCGTCCTACGCCAGCCATGTGACCGGGCGACCGTGGAACCCGGCGCGGCCGAGCACTCGCGTGGTGGCGCCGGGCCACACGGTCACGTCGAGCCGCGTGTCGGGCCCGTCGGCCTCCATCCGCAGCCACGCCAGGGGCGTCGCGGCGCTCGCGCGCGCACCTGCGTCCTCGATCGCTGCGCGCACGCGGGAGCGCTCCGTGTCGTCGAGGTACTGCCAGACGATCGAGTGGAACACGATGGTCGCGGTGCCGGGGTCCGCGGGCTCTGCCAGCTGGGCTCCGGTCCAGTCCGCGGCAGGTGCCCGCTCGACGACCGCCGGCACGCGCGACGCGATCGCGAGCGCCCCGTCGAGCAGCCGCATCCGCTCCGCCTGGTCGGGCCACACGAACGACCGCAGCGTCAGCCGCCCCTCCGCGGAGGTCGGGTCGACGGGCGCCACGTCGCAGCCGCGGCGCTCGAGGATCTGGAGCGACGGCGGCTCGAACGGCGGCCTGGCTCCGGCGTAGCGCCGGACGAGCTGGACCGGCGAGCTCCGGTCACCCCACGCGTCCTCGTAGCGGTAGGCGTCCCAGCGCAGGTTCAAGCCCGCGCTGGCGCCGAGCTCGAGCATCCGGAGCGGCATCCCGCGCGACGACCACAGCATCGCGGGCGCCAGCGCCGCGCAGCGACCGACCTCGTTGGTCTGCACGGCGTTCGCTCGGGCGAGCGCTCGCAGCGCGTCGCCGCGGTCCTCGATCAGCGCCGCGAACGCGGGCCACGCCGCCTCGGCGTCGCCGCCCGGGACGAAGTGCGGCGCGAGCGCCGGCGCCTCGCCCGTGAGGACCAGGCGGTGCACGGCGCCCATCATTCGCAGGGCGTACGCCGAGTCGAGCGGCCACCCCGCGAACGCCGACAAGATCCGCCAGCACGGCCCGCCGGATTCCACGTCGACGGCGACGCGGGCGAGCAGCCCCGCGTAGAGCGGCGAGCCGAGCCGCGCGCAGCCGTTCGCCTGCCGCCGCACGTCGCGCGCCACCGCGCTGCGCTCATCGTTCATCGCTGCCATGCAACCAGGCGCCCCGACGCGCCGCCGGCCGTGCGGCTGCGCGGGGGTCGCATGAGGTCCGGCAGCGGCGGATCTGCGCGGGTCGCCGAAGGCGGACGCGTTCGGCGAGACACGCGGTCCGGGTATCCCCCCGTTCGGCGTGCTTACGGCAGTGCTCTATGGACTGGCTGCGTCGAGCGCCCTCGTGATCGGGGCGGTGGTCGGAACGCGATGGGACGCACCGCGCAGGGTGACCGGCGTGTTGCTGGCGTTCGCGAGCGGCGCCCTGATCTCGGCCCTCGCCTTCGAGCTCTTCGAGGAGGCGTTCGCGCTCGGGGGCGCCGTCCGCTCGGGGCTCGGCCTACTCGCCGGTGCGGTGGCCTTCGTCGCCGTCGACACGGCGCTCGATCGCCACGTCGCCGGGCACGCCGGGCCGGAGGAACGCGAGGTCGCCGCCGAGGGAGCACGCGGCGGTGTCGGCTGGGCGCTTCTGGCCGCCGTGACGCTCGACGGGGTGCCGGAGAACTTGGCGTTGGGCGTGTCGCTCGTGGAGGGAGCGTCCTTCACGCTCCTCGTCGCGATCTTCTTCTCGAACCTCCCCGAGTCGCTGGTCGGGGCCCAGGCGATGCGCAGCGAAGGCCGCAGCAGTCGCATCGTCGTCTTGACGTGGGTGGCGTGTGCGGCGCTCCTCGCACTCGCCGTCGTCCTGGGACGCGGCATCGCGGGCGGGCTTGGCGATCACGTGCTCGCCGTCGCGCTGGGCTTCGCCGGAGGCGCCGTGCTCGCTTCGCTCGCCGACACGCTCATGCCCGAGGCGTTCGAGCACGGTCGCCCGCTCAACGCCTTCGCCACAGCCGCCGGCTTCTTCCTGTCCTTCGTGCTCGCGGCGTAGCCCATCGCGTGACAGTCGAGCGCATGTCTCCGTGCCCGGCCTCGGCTGCCCGGGGTGCGGGGCGCGTCGATGCGCGTTCGGCCACGGGCCGTGGTGGGAAGGACGATGTGTGCCATGTCGGGCTCGGATGGCCGCTGGGTGGCGGGTGCGCTCGCTGGAGCGGCGCTGGCCGGTGCGGCGGCCCGTGATCTGTTGCAACGCGAGCACGCGATCGTGCGGAACTTCCCGCTGGTCGGCCGGCTGCGCTACGTCCTCGAGTCGGTCGGGCCGGAGCTGCGCCAGTACATCGTGACGTCGAATGACGAGGAGCGGCCGTTCTCGCGTGACCAGCGGCGCTGGGTGTACGCGTCGTCCAAGCGTCAGATCAACACGTTCGGGTTCGGCACCGACAATGACCTCGAGCTCGCCGACGGGGTGGTGGTCTTCAAGCAGTCGCCGTTCCCGGTCGGTCCGCCCGCGAAGGGACAGCCGGGGGCGCCGCCGGGCTACGCCCTGCCGCCGGCGAAGGTGCTGGGCGGCGCACACGGCAGGCGTGGAGCGTTCCGGCCGTCGTCGCTGGTGAACATCTCGGCCATGAGCTACGGCTCGCTGTCGCGCGTCGCGGTTGAGGCGCTCAACCGCGGCGCCGCGCTCGCGAGATGCCTGCACAACACCGGCGAGGGCGGGATGGCGCCCGCGCACGAGCTCGGCGGCGACCTCATCTTCCAGATCGGCACCGGGTACTTCGGCTGCCGCGACGAGCAGGGGCGCTTCTCGCTGGAGCGGCTGCTGGAGCGCGTCGCCGAAGCGCCGGTGAAGGCGATCGAGATCAAGCTCTCACAAGGCGCCAAGCCCGGACTGGGCGGTCTGCTGCCCGCGCCGAAGGTCACAGAGGAGATCGCGCGCATCCGCGGCGTGCCGGCCTTTCGCGATTGTGTGAGTCCGTCGTCGCACTCCGCCTTCGGTGACGTCGACGGGCTGATCGAATTCGTCGAATCCATCGCGGACGCAACCGGCCTCCCGGTCGGCATCAAGTCAGCGGTCGGCGACATCGCCTTCTGGGAGCAGCTCGCATCGCGGATGGCGGCGACGGGCGGTGGACCGGACTTCGTGACGATCGACGGCGGCGAGGGCGGCACCGGAGCGGCACCGCTCGCGTTCAGCGACCATGTCGCGTTGCCGTTCAAGCTCGCGCTTGCCCGGGTGTACCCGCTCTTCGCGCGCGCCGGGATCGCCGAGGACGTCGTGTTCGTCGGGGCGGGCCGTCTCGGCTTCCCCGACGCCGCGCTGCACGCGCTCGCGCTCGGCTGCGACATGCTCAACGTCGGCCGCGAAGCGATGCTCGCGATCGGCTGCATCCAGGCTCAGCGCTGCCACACCGGCGGATGCCCGACCGGGGTCGCCACCCAGAGCGCCTGGTTGATGCGCGGCCTGGACCCCGATCTCAAGCACGCTCGCGCGGCGAACTATGTCGTCGCGCTCCGCGCCGAACTGCTGTCGCTCGGACGCGCGTGCGGCGCGCGCCATCCCGCCCTCGTCGACCCCGAACGCATCGAGATCATCTCCACGGGCTACAAGACCAGGTCGCTGCGCGACGTCTTCGACTACGAACGCGACTGGCCCCTGTGCTCCGACGCACGGCGGGCCGATGCCACGGCGCTCATCGGGGCGCCGTCCCCCGCACCGCCGCCAGGACCGCAGGCCGGCGAGCACGGAGGCATCCCCGGCGCCGGGGACCCGACGCGCCAGCACATGGACGCGCGCGCCCTCAGGGAGACCGCAAGCGAGGCCGGCTGAACAGCCGCGTCGGGCGGAAAGCGACTTGGGCCGCGACCCGCTTCGTCAGCCAACCCGCACGTGAGCGGACGATTCCGCAATGTCGTCGGGCAGCGCCTCGCGTCAGTGAGCAGCGCTCTCGCGCTCGGCACTGCCCGTCGTTCGCGGCGCGAGTCGGCACCGGCCCGGCGAACGCGCGCTTGGGGGCGGCGACCAGGGCCGGCCGTGTCTCGTCAGGCGATCGGCGCCCAGGTTCGGCGCCGCGGTGCAGGCGGGTCGCGGTCGATGCGGCGAGTCAGTCGATTGGGGTGGCGTCGCTCAGCTGCGCCGGCGTTCGTCGCGCTGCCGGACCAGTTCCTCGACCGCGCTCGGGAGGGTCGTCTCGAAGTCGATCAGCTTCGCCCACGTCGGCGTCACGACGATCCGGACCATGCCGTCGTAGAGCGAGCGGACCTCGGCCTCCCACTCGACCCGCTGCTCAGGCGTCATCTCGTAGCTGCCGTTCATCTCGAGATACTCATCCGGGATGCCGTCGACGACGTCCAGCTCCGCGCGGCCGCGGATGAGCAGGATCTTCGGCGGGTGCACCTCGGTGTCAATCGTCAGGGCGACCGCCGGATTGCGGCGGAGGGCCGCGACCTTCGGGGCATTCTTCGTCGTGCACATGACGAGCTGCGAGCCGTTCCAGGTGAACGCGATCGGCACGGTCCGCGGGGTGCCGTCCTTGGCGACGTAGCCCAGGCGGGTCAGGTCACGGGCCAGAAGCTCCTGGCTCAGCGGTCGGTCCAGAACCTCGTTGATCTCGTTCGGCTGCATGGTGATCTCCTGATATCGCGGCCGCGCCCTTCGCGACCCTCGCCTGATGAGCGGAGCCGGCCGAAGCTTCTCGACATCGAGTTGCGCCCATCGGTTCCTCGTTCGCGCCGGTCCTCCGAACCTCGGGAGGTTCGTCGACCTGCCCGATCCGGAGGAATCTCGCCTCCTCGGCCACGAAGCCCCAGTCGCGGTACGAGCGGCGCCGGGTGCCGCGGCGCGCCGCGCGTGCCCCCAGGGAAGCGAAGGCCGTGTTGGGCGGCTGGGTGGGCATCGTGCCAGCCGCGGAGCAGCCGCAACGAGTCGGCGCGCTCGTCGTCAGCGGCGCAACTCCGCGCTTTACCGGAGGGCCAGGCGCCGCGCGCCCTGCCGGCAGCCCCGCGCCGCGGGTAGCGGTCTGTCCGTGCCGCGTCTCGCGCACTGCGACACGTGGGAGTTCGCGCGTATGCCGTCCGCTGATCGAGTGTGGAGAGCCCACGGTCATCGCCGTGACGCTGATGCCGTCTTCCGCAGCGAGAGCGCTCCAACGAAAGTTCAAGCTGCTGCGCGGGTTTGCGTGGCGTGCGACGGAAACCACGGATTGACCCGAGGCTTGTCAGGGCGCGATGCTCGGGTCAGGCAACGATCCGTGGGGGAACCGCATGCGCCGGCTGCTCGTTGGGCTCGTCGTCCTGTTCGTGCTTGGCGCCGCCGCTCCGGCGTGGGCGGTCAGCGACACGATCCAGGTTCCGGGTTCTGCGACCTGGATCACCTTTCACCCGTTCACGATCCCACCGGATACCGGCTGCGTGCACTGGGCTGCCGACGGCACCTACAACTGCGACCCCGTGGACCTCGTCTTTCCTGGACGCTCGCCTGCGCAGGTGCGCGACCTCCTTCGCGCCAAGGGTTGGACGACGTGGGGCCTCGGGAGCACGCAGCGGCTGCACTTCGCGACGAGCACGCTGTACCCGCAGGGTCAGCAGCTCTTTCGCAACGACGGACGCAACGCGGCCGGCCAGACCGTGCGCTACCACATCCGCCTGTGGGCGGTTCCCGGCGCCGCCACGAGCGTGACGGTCGGCGCCGTCCACCACGAGGCGAGCACGGGCTTTCTCACCGACACCATCGACCGCAGCTGGGAGAGCGCCGAGGGCTTCGTGGCCGGTCAGCTGTGCGGAGCGGGGTGTGCCTCAAGTTCGGTCCTAGTCACACAGAGCCTGATGCAGGGCGGCTCGAAGTGGCGCGGGTGGGACAACAACGCGGTCGCGACGGTCGTGCCGTAGACCGCGGTTTTGTGTGATGTTCGAGCTGTCATCGCACGTATCGGCAGCGAAATCCTCCGATGGCCGCGTCGGGCGACTCGCGCTCCCTGCTCGTCGCGTCGAGTCGTAGCAGCGCGAGCCGCTCGATCGGAGCCGACGGGAGCGTGTCGCGGAACCACCCGCGCAGGAACCTGACCTGCTCGTCAAGCAGCCCGTGACGATCAAACCGCGCTCGCACCTCTTCGAGCGACGTGCCTTCACTCACATGGTCCAGGCTCGCCCGGAAGGCCGACGCATACTCGCGCGTCTGATAGCCGCGCAGGTCCGCCAGTTCCGGCGAAGTGAACGAGCGTTTGGACGCGCCCTGCTCTTCGGTGCTCGGGAACCCTTCGAACGAGTCGGCCACCCAGACCGAGCGGTCGGTGACGCCGTGGGCCTTGAGGATGCCGCGCATGAAGATCGTCGCGCCTCCGCGCCAGACGCCAGTCTCTACGACTCGACGGCGACCTCTGTCGCCCCACAGGAGCGGTCTGGCGTCCTGCGGCGGCACTCTCGCAATGGCGCTGATTGCGGCACGCTCCGGGGCCGGCCCGGGCCGGCGTCGGAGCGGGCGTTGGCGACGGCGCCGCGATCGGCGTCGCTGGTGCCCGCCCGTCAGGAGATGGGCCGCCGCTACCGCCCTGCCGCAGGAAGCGCGCGCTCCCCGGCCACCTCCGACGCGGCCGCCGCGAACGTCCGCGCCGCGCCCCGCAGCTCGCCCTCCGTGTGCGTCGCCATGGCGACGATGCGCAGCCGCGACGTGCCCTCCGGAACGGTCGGGGGGCGGATCGCCTGGGCGAAGGCGCCGCGGCGGAGGGCGGCCTGGCAGAGCGCCATCGCCTCCCGCGGGTCTCCCACGACGAGCGGGACGATCGGCATCCCGCCGGCGCCTACGTCGAACCCCCGCGCAGCCAGCGAATCGCGCAGCACAGCGGCGTTCGCCTGCAGCCGCGCCACCATCGCCGGGTCCTCTCGCAGCAGCCGCAGGGCCGTGAGCGCGGCGCCCACGGAGGGCGGCGGCAGCGCCGTCGAAAACATCAGCGTGCGGGCGCGGTTGACGAGGTAGGAAGCCATCCGCGCGCCACAGCACGCGAACGCGCCGTAGGAGCCGAGCGCCTTGCCGAGCGTGCCGACGACCACGTCGACCTCCCGCTCGAGGCCGAGCGAAGCGACCAGGCCGCGGCCGCCCGGCCCCACGACGCCGGTGGCGTGCGCCTCGTCGACGACGACGCGGGCGCCGTGGCGGCGCGCCAGCCCGACGATGCCCTCGAGCGGCGCGAGGTCGCCGTCCATCGAGAACACGGCGTCCGTCACGATCGTCGCGCGCCGGCCGGCCGCGCGGCGGAGTCCATCGGCGAGCGAGTCGAGGTCGGCGTGCTCGTAGACGACCGTCTCCGCGCGCGCGAGCCGGCACCCGTCGACGATCGAGGCGTGGTTGAGCGCGTCGGAGAGGACGACCTCGCCGGGCCCGGCCAGAGCGGCGATCACTCCGGTGTTGGCCAGGAACCCCGAGCCGAAGAGCACGCACGCGTCGCTGCGCTTGAACGCGGCGAGTTCCTCCTCGAGCCGGCGGTGCAGCGCCATGTTCCCCGACACGAGGCGCGACGACCCGGCGCCCGCGCCCCAGCGCTCGGCCGCCTCGGCGGCCGCCGCGCGCAGCGCCGGGTGGCCGGCCAGGCCGAGGTAGTCGTTGGAGCACAGCAGCAGCACCTCGCGCCCGTCGAGCGTGACCCGCGGGCCGGAGCCGCTTTCGATCACGCGCAGCTCCCGGAACAGCCCCGCGCGCCGGAGCTCCTCGAGCTCCGCGTCGACGTCGGTCACGGCAGCGGCCCGCAGCGCACGCAGCGAGCGGTGTAGCCGGTCGGCAGGACCTGCACCGCGAGCTTGCGGCCGCACGCCGTGCAGAAGCGCGGCGGGTCGGTCGCGCCGCGGCGGGCGCGGCAGCGCGCGTGGTCGCCCTCTGCGCGCGCCCGGCCGCAGCCGTCGCAGAAGGGGCCGCTCACAGCGTCTCCGACAGCGCCTTCACCGGCATCCGCAGCTCGGCGAGGAGGTCGAGGTCCTCCTGCGGCTCGCGGCCGAGCGTCGTGAGGTAGTTGCCGACGATGATCGCGTTGACGCCGCCGGCGATCCCCTGGCGCGCGCCGAGGTCGCCGAGCGTCAGCTCCCGCCCGCCGGCGAACCGCAACACGGTGCGCGGCAGCGCGAGCCGGAAGGCGGCGATGGTGCGCAGCGCGTCCGCGGCGTCCGGCACCGGCAGGTCGGCGAAGGGCGTGCCGGGCCGCGGGTCGAGGAAGTTGAGCGGGACCTCGTCCGGCTCGAGCGCGGCGAGCTGGACGGCGAACTCGGCGCGCTGATCGAGCGTCTCCCCCATGCCGATGATGCCGCCGCAGCAGACCTCCATCCCGTGCTCGCGCACGAGCTCGAGCGTCTGCCGGCGCTCGTCCCACGTGTGCGTGGTCACGACGCTGCCGAAGTGCGAGCGGGCGGTCTCGAGGTTGTGGTTGTAGCGGTGGACGCCGAGCTCGCGCAGCTCCTCGGCCTGCGGCCGGGTGAGGATGCCCAGCGAGCAGGCGACGTTGATCTCGACGGCGGCGTGGATGGCCGGCACGGCGTCGCGCACCTGCGCCATCAGCCGCTCGTCGGGACCGCGCACGGCGGCGACGATGCAGAACTCGGTCGCGCCCGTCGCGGCGGTCTGGCGCGCGGCCTCCACGAGCGAGGGGATGTCGAGCCGCACGGCGCGCACCGGGCTCTCGAAGCGCCCGGACTGAGAGCAGAAGTGGCAGTCCTCGGGACAGCCGCCGGTCTTGATGGAGACGATCCCCTCGACCTCGACTTCGGGGCCGCACCAGCGCATGCGGACCTCGTGCGCGAGCGCGAGCGCCTCGTCGATCGCCTCCTCGGGGAGGCGCAGGACCTCCAGGACGCCCGCCTCGTCCAGTCCCTCGCCGCGCTCGAGCACGCGCTCGCGGGCCCGATCGAGGATCGCCGTCATGCAGGCACCTCCAGCTCGATGGTCTCCTTGGCCGCCGCGAGCAGGCGGGCGCGGTCCAGGCCTCCCGCGCCCGCGGGCAGCCGGCCGACGACCGGCGCGCCCGCGTAGTCCTCCAGGTCCTCCAGGTTGCAGCGCGCCGCGAGGTCCGGCTCCGCGGGCCAAGCGCCGACCACGAGCCCGGCGCACGCGACGCCGCGGGCGCGCAGGGCCTCGCAGGTCAGCGCGGTCTCGTTCTGCGTGCCGAGCCCTGCGCGGACGACGACGAGCACCGGCGCGCCGAGCAGCCGG
>DATMVH010000438.1:0-7000 GCA_035563395.1 Solirubrobacteraceae bacterium | reverse complement strand
GGACGCGTGGCCGGCGTCGCGGTGACCGTGTGGGCGCCGCGCCGGGCGCGCGCGGCGACGCTGCGCCGCACCCTGCGGCTCGTCGAGCAGCGGCTCCCGCGGCTCGGGCGCCTGTTCGGCTCCTACGGCTGGCCGGACCTCCAGGTGATCCTCACCGACGCGATCGGCATGGAGCACACCGCGCTCGTGATGACCCCGCCCATCGACTTCGTCGTCACGCACGAGCTCGCGCACGAGTGGTGGTACGCGCTGATCGGCGACGACCAGGCCGCGGCGCCGTGGCTCGACGAGGGCTTCGCGACGTGGGCCGAGGCGGCGGCCCGCGGCCGGCCGACCCGCTGCGACATCGGGCCGCGCCGCGCCCGCCTGACGACGCGCGCCGTCGGCTTCTTCCGCACCCGGCCCTTCGCCTACGAGGTCCCGTACGTCGGCGGCGCCTGCCTGCTCGCCCAGCTCGAGCGCCGGATCGGCCGCGCGCGCTTCCGCGCGGCGCTCCGGCAGTACGCGGTCGAGCGGCGCTACGGCTGGCACACGGCGGCGGAGTTCGTGGCCGCGATGCGGGCCGCCGCCGGCTCGCGGCGCCTCGGCGACCTGTGGCGGGCGTACCGGCTGGCGACGGACGCCGGCGCCGCCTGAGGCCGCGCGAGCGAGAATGGCTGTCGCTTCCGACGACCGAGGTGACGCCGTGCAACCCGCAGCCACGAACACGACCCGCGCGACGGAGGCTCCGGCCGCTCCGGACGCGCTGGACTTCCTCGCCCTCTCCTCGCAGCTGTCGGACGAGGAGCTGATGCTGCGCGAGATGGTGCGCCGATTCGTCCGTGAGCGGGTGCTGCCGGACCTGCCCGCGTGGTTCTCGGAGGGCCGGTTCCCGCGCGAGCTCGCGACGGAGATCGGGGGCCTCGGGCTGCTCGGGATGCACCTCCACGGCTACGACTGCGCGGGCGCGAGCGCGGTGAACTACGGGTTGACGTGCCTCGAGCTCGAGGCGGGCGACTCCGGCGTGCGGAGCTTCGTGTCCGTCCAGGGCTCCCTCGCCATGTTCCCGATCCGGGCCTTCGGATCGGAGGAGCAGAAGCAGGAGTGGCTGCCGCGCATGGCGGCGGGAGAGGTCGTCGGCTGCTTCGGGCTGACGGAGCCGGACTCCGGCAGCGATCCGGCGAGCATGCACACGGCCGCGCGCCGCGACGGGAGCGACTGGCTCCTGAACGGGACGAAGATGTGGATCACCAACGGCGGCATCGCCGACGTCGCCATCGTGTGGGCCAGGACGGACGAGGGGATCCGCGGCTTCATCGTCCCCACGGACACGCCCGGGTTCTCGACGCAGGACATCCATCGGAAGCTGTCGCTTCGCGCGTCGGTCACGTCCGAGCTGATCCTGGAGGACGTGCGCCTGCCCGCCGCGGCGATGCTGCCCGGCGTCGTCGGGATGCGCGGCCCGCTCTCCTGCCTCACCGAGGCGCGGTACGGGATCCTGTGGGGCGCCGCCGGGGCGGCGCGCACGTGCTACGAGACCGCGCTGCGCTACGCGGGCCAGCGCACGCAGTTCGGCAAGCCGATCGCCGGCTTCCAGCTCGTCCAGCGCAAGCTCGTCGACATGCTGATCGCGGTCAACCGCGCCTCCCTGCTCGCGCTCCACCTCGGGCGGCTCAAGGACGAGGAGCGCCTGTCGCCGCTGCAGGTCAGCTTCGGGAAGCTCGACAACGTCCGCCAGGCGCTCGAGGTGGCGCGCCAGGCGCGGAGCGTCCTCGGCGCCAACGGGATCACGCTCGAGTATCCGGTCATCCGGCACATGAACAACCTCGAGTCCGTCGTGACCTACGAGGGCACGGAGGACATCCACACGCTGATCCTCGGCCAGGCCATCACGGGGATCCCGGCGTTCCGCTGACCGCCGCGCGAGACCACTGCTCCGCCACGAGCGCGGTCAGCGCGGCGCGGCCGAGGCCGCCCTCGCGGCGCAGGCCGAGCCACGTGTCGGCGGCGAGCGGCGCGAGGAGGACGTGGGCGAGCGCGGCCGCGTCGGCGTCCGGGCGCAGCTCGCCGAGCAGCACCGCGACGTGGAGGTGCCAGCCGGCGTAGGCGGCCGTCCGCAGCCGGGCGCCGGGGCTGCTGCGCTCCGACGCACGGACGATGTCGCCGCGCTCCTCCAGGAGCTCGACCAGGCCGTGGAGGAAGGCGAGCAGTCGCTCCTCCGCGGGCGCGCCGGGCCCGAGCGGGGGCGGGCCGCGCAGCAACGCGTCCTGGAGGCGGCGCTCCGCGTCGTCGAGCAGCGCGACGAGGAGGCCCTGGCGGTCGCCGAAGCGCCGGAACAGCGTCCCCTTGCCGACGCCCGCCGCGCGCGCCACCTTCTCCATCGCGACGCCGTCGACGCCGCGCTCGGCGAACAGGGCGGCGGCGGCGTCGAGCACGCGGCGGCGGTTGCGCGCGGCGTCGGCCCGCTCGGGGCGAGGGGTGTCGAGCAGCGGGAGCTCGCCGGTGGGCATGTCCTCATGCTAGCCGAACTGGACCGCTGGTCCGGATGATGGTACGGTTTCCGCCGACACGGAATCGGACCGATGGTCCGGATCAACGCGGCGAAGGAGATCCCGATGGCAGCGCAGTTCGCAGGCAAGGTCGTGGTGATCACGGGTGGCGGCGGCGGCATCGGCAAGGCCGCGGCGCGGCGCTTCCTCGAGGAGGGCGCCGACGTGGTGCTCAGCGGCACGCGCCGGGAGGTGCTCGAGGCCGCGCAGGCGGAGCTCGACCCGGCGGGGAAGCGGACGCTGATCGTTCCCGGCTCGATCCACCGGCGCGACGACGCGCAGCGCCTCGTCGCCGCCGCCGTCGAGCGCTTCGGCGGCGTCGACGTGCTCGTCAACAGCACCGGCATCTTCCGCGTGACGCCGTTCGAGGACCAGACGGAGGACCACCTCGAGGAGGCGCTCGGCTCGATCCTCTATCCCACCTACTGGGCGTCGCAGGCCGTCGTGGCCGCCATGCGCGAGCGCGGTGGCGGCGCGATCGTCAACGTCGGCTCTATGTGGGCCGTCGACGCGATCGCCACCACGCCGACGAGCGCCTACTCCGCGGCCCAGGCCGGCCGGCACGCGCTCACGAAGAACCTCGCGATCGAGCTCGCCGCCGACCGCATCCGCGTCAACACGGTCGCGCTGGCCTTCGTGGAGACGCCCGCCTACCGGCGCTTCATGGACGAGGAGGAGGCGAACGCCGTGCTGGACGCGGTCAACGGGTTCCACCCGCTGGGCCGCCGTGGTCAGCCCGGCGACGTCG
This sequence comes from Solirubrobacteraceae bacterium, assembly GCA_035563395.1. Taxonomy (GTDB): domain Bacteria; phylum Actinomycetota; class Thermoleophilia; order Solirubrobacterales; family Solirubrobacteraceae; genus DASQMT01. The sequence goes on along the minus strand of DATMVH010000438.1, from coordinate 3,724 downwards.
TCGAAGCGATCCTCTTCCTCGCCGGCGCGGGCGCCGGCTGGATCACGGGCACGACGCTTCCGGTCGACGGCGACGTGCTCGCCGGCCGCAGCCCGGCGCTGCAGCCGGAGGCCGCCGCCGCGTAGCCGCGCCGCCCCGCATGCGGCCGGGCGGGTTCGGTACCGTCCGGCCGCATGCGCGTGAAGATCGGGATCCAGGTGCGTCCGCAGCACGTCGAGTTCGAGGCGATGCGCCGCGCGTGGCGGGATGCGGAGGAGCTGGGCGTCGACACCGTCTTCACGTGGGACCACTTCTTCCCGCTGGGCGGCGACCCTGCCGGCAACCACTTCGAGTGCCTGACGACGATGGCCTCGATGGCGGAGTGCACGGAGCGCGTGGAGATCGGCGCGCTGGTCTGCTGCAACTCCTACCGCAACCCCGAACTGCTCGCGGACGCGCACCGCACGATCGACCACATCTCCGGCGGCCGGGTGATCCTCGGCATCGGCGCCGGGTGGTTCGAGCGCGACTACGACGAGTACGGCTACGAGTTCGGGACGCGGGGGAGCCGGCTGCGCGACCTCGAGGCGGCGCTCCCGCGGATCCGGTCCCGGCTCGACAAGCTCCAGCCGCCGCCGCTGCGGCGGATGCCGATCCTCATCGGCGGCGGCGGCCCGAAGGTGACGCTGCGGCTCGTCGCCGAGCACGGCGACGCGTGGCACGCGTTCGGCGACGTGGAGACGTTCAAGGAGAAGGACGGCATCCTGCGCGAGCACTGCGCCCGCGCGGGCCGCGATCCCGCCGAGATCGAGCGCACGTGGGTCGCGCCGGAGGACGGGGCGGCGGCGGACGCGCTGGTCGAGGCCGGGGTGCAGGAGTTCATCCTCGGCCTGGACGGCAAGGGCCCGAGCTACGACCTCGGCCGGCTGCGCGAGCTGATCGGCTGGCGTGACGCGCGCGGTGCGTGAGACGCCGCGTCAGGCGGGGCAGGTCTCGCGGTAGGGCTCGCCGGGCAGGAACTCGGCCCACTCCTCCCGCGTCAGGCTGCGCCGCAGCGTCCCGCACACACGACGCTCGACGGTGCCGCGGTCGTCGCTCCACAGGATCGAGTCCCACAGGCGCACCGTGCCGTCGTCGCCGCCGCTGGCGAGCGTGCGCCCGTCCGGGCTGAAGGCCACGCCGCGGACTGGTCCCGCGTGTCCGGTGAGTCCCTGCCCGAGCGGGCGGCGCGCGGCGACGTCCCAGAGCCGCACGGTGCCGTCGTCGCCCGCGCTCGCGACCGTGCGCCCGTCGGGGCTGAAGGCGACGCCGAGGACGTTGCCGGTATGGCCGGTCAGCGGTTGCCCGAGCGGCCGGCGGGTGCGTGCGTCCCAGAGGATCACCGTGTCGTCGTCGCTGCCCGTCGCGAACCTATGTCCGTCCGGGCTGAAGGCGACGGTCCGGATCCAGTCGTTGTGGCCGACGAGCAGCCCGCCGATCGGGCGGCGGGCAGCGAAGTCCCAGACCTGCAGGTCGCCGAACTCCCCCGACGTCACGAGCCGCCGGCCGTCCGGGCTGAAGGCGAGATCCCGGATCCAGCCCTCGCCCGACGCGTTGACCTTGGTGACGAACCGCCGCAGGTGGCGGCGGGCACGCGGATCCCACAGCCGGACGGTGCCGCTGTCGTCCGCCGCGGCGAGCAGGCGCCCGTTGGGACTGAACGCGAGGTTGTAGACGATGCCGGCGTGACCGAGGAGCGGTTCGCCCAGCGGCCGCCGCGCGCGGACGTCCCAGAAGTGCAGCGCCCGGTCGGCTCCGGTGGCGACGAGCGTCCGCCCGTCGGGGCTGAACTCCACGGTCGTCAGCCAGTCCGTGTGGGTGTCCAGCGGCGGGCCGAGCGGGCGGCGCGCGCCCACGTCCCACAGCCGGACGGTCCCCGAAACGTCGGCCGTGGCCAGCGTCCCGTCCGCGCCGAACGCCACGCGGTTCACGCCGTCGGTCCGGCGGCCGAGCACGCGGCTCGTTCCCGGGAACTGCGCAAGGGCTCCGAGCGCGGCGCTCCGGGCCTCGAGCGTCGGCTTCACCCGGTACGCCTCCACCGCGAGCAGCGCGGAGAGCGCGAAGTCGTCGCGCAGGCGCGCTACCGCTTCACCCGCAACGCTGCGCGACATGGCGGTGCGCCGGGCGTCCTCCGCGCGCTGCGTCTCCCGCGCGGCGAGCACCGCCTACCCTGCGGCCACGATCACGAGCGCTGCGAGGCCGGCGGCGAGGCCGCGCAACCGGCGCGCGCGGGTCTGGGCCGCCGCGAGCTCCGACTGCTGGGCGGCGCGGCCGGCGTCGAGGAACGCCTGCTCGGCCTCGGTGAGCTCGGGCTCGTGGCCGGCGCGCCACTCCAGCGCGGCGGCCAGACGCGCGCCGCGGTAGAGGTCGGCGGGATCGCGCCCGCCGCTGTCCCACTCGCGCGCGCCGTCGCGGAGATGACGGTGCAGCCGGCGGCTGTCGGCGTCCTCCTCGAGCCAGCCGCGCAGCCGAGGCCACTCGCGCAGCAGCGCCTCGTGCGCCAGCTCGACTTCCCCCTCGCTCACCGTCAGCAGGCGCTCGACGGTCAGGAGCTCGACGATGCGGCCGGTGGCCTCGGCGTCGTCCGCGTGCAGCTCGGCCAGCGGGACGCGGCGGCGCTCGACACCCCCGGCGCCGTCGTCCGTAGCGAGCCGGAGGAGCGTACGCCGGGCCACGGCTTGGTCGGCCGCGTCCAGCCGCGCGAAGGCCTCCTCCGCGTGGCGCGCGACCGCGCCGCGAACGCCGCCGGTCGCCTCGTAGGCCGCGAGGCGCAGGTGGCGGCCGTCGCGGTGCTGCCACAGCTCCAGCAGCGCGGTCGAGAGCATCGGCAGCGCGCCCGGCTCGTGCTCGACGTCGGCGACGAGCGCGTCGACGAGCGCCGGCTCGACGCGCAGCCCCACCCGTTGCGCGGGACGCTCGACGGCCCGGCGGAGCTCGTCGCGGCGCATCGCCCCCACGAGGACGTGGTGGGCGGCGAGCGGACGCGAGAGCTCGGGATACGCCGCGCAGCGCCCGTAGTGGTCCGCGCGCAGTGCGAGCACGACGACGCGCGTGGTGTCGGCGGTGAGCTCCGCGATGAACGCGCGGCGCTCCCATTCGTCGCCGCACGCGATGAACGTCTCCTCGAACTGGTCGACGGCGACGACGGCGGGCTCCCGGGCGGGCAGCGCCGCGGTCGCCGCGCGCAGCTCGCGCATGGGATGCTCGCCGGGCCGGATGAGCACCTGCGGCCAGCGCTCGCTGCCCGGAAGCACGCCGCTCGTGAGGGCGGGCAGCAGACCCGCCCGGAGCACGGACGACTTGCCGCTTCCCGACGGGCCGACGACGCCGAGCAGGGGGGCGCCGACGAGGCTCGCCACGAGCTCCGCGACGAGCCGCTCGCGCCCGAAGAAGTACGGAGCGTCTGCGACGTCGAAGGACGCGAGCCCCTTGAACGGGCAGACCACGGGCACGTCCTCGTCGTCAGGGTCCACGAGCCGCTCGTGCGCCGCCTGGAGCTCGAGCACGCCGCCGGTGAGCTCCCGCTCCATGGACCGCAGCTCGGCGCGGCCGGCGGCGGTCCGGCTCGCGACCGTGTCGACCCGGCGCGCGGCCTCCCGTCGCGACCACTGGATGACAAGGTCCCGCACGCGGCCGGGCGCGCCGGCGCCCGAGTCGAGGAGTTCGTCGGGCGGCTCGGCGTCGCCGTGGCCGGCGAGGGCGCCGG
>DATMVH010000437.1:0-6181 GCA_035563395.1 Solirubrobacteraceae bacterium | reverse complement strand
CAGGCCGAAGATCGACACGTTCGCGCCGAACCACGGCCAGAACAAGTCACGCGGCCGTCCGTGCCGCTCGTGCTCGCCGACAACGTTGATGCCGTTGGCCTCGACGCGGAGGCCGGACCCGCCCGCGCCGTCCGGCGCCTGACGCGACGGGCGGAGCGGAGCCGGCTGCGTCTCCCTCCGCCGCCCGCCGGTAGGGTGCGCGGCCGATGTCCGCCGCTGCCCGCGCCTGCCTGCGCATCGACGCCGGCCGCCCCCGCCTCCGCTACGACCCGATGATCTTCGGGCACTTCGTCGAGCACTTCCACCGGCAGGTCTACGGGGGGATCTTCGAGCCCGGGTCGCCGTCGAGCGACGAGCGCGGGTTCCGGCTCGACGTGATCGAGGCGATGCGCGAGCTCCGCGCGCCGGTCGTCCGGTGGCCCGGCGGCTGCTTCGTCTCGGCCTACCACTGGCTCGACGGCGTCGGCCCGGAGCGCCGCCCCGCCTACGACAAGGCATGGCGCGTGGAGGACCCCAACACGTTCGGGACCGCCGAGTTCGTCGACTGGTGCCGGGAGGTGGGCGCCGAGCCGTACATCTGCACGAACGCCGGCACGGGGACGCCGGAGGAGATGGCCGACTGGGTCGAGTACTGCAACCTCGCGGACGCCGGCCGCTGGGCGCGACTGCGGGCCGAGCACGGCCGGCCGGAGCCGTTCGGCGTGCGCTGGTGGAGCATCGGCAACGAGAACTACGGCGACTGGGAGATGGGCGCCAAGTCGGCCGGCGAGTGGGGGCGCTACGTCGTCGAGGCGGCCAAGATGATGCGGCGCGTCGACGAGGAGCTGCGGATCGTCGTCGCCGGCACGCCGGACCTCGACTGGACGCTCTCCCTGCTGCGCGAGGCGGGCCGCCACGTCGACGTCGTCGCCGTCCACGGCTACTGGGACGCGCTGCACGAGGTCGACGAGCCGAGCGACTACCTGACCTGCGTCGGCCGCTCGCTCGAGCCGGAGGCCGACATCCGCCGCGTCGAGCACCTGATCGCGTCCGCCGGGCTGGCGGGCACGGTCGGGATCGCGTTCGACGAGTGGAACCTGCGCGGCTGGCATCACCCGGTCGGCAACGGGCCGGGAAGGATCGCCGCGCGCGACCGCAACGACGACAACTCGACTTACACGATGGCCGACGCGGTGTTCTCGGCCGCGTTCCTCAACGGCTGCCTGCGCCACGCGGGCACCGTGCGCATGGCGAACATCTCGCCGTCCGTGAACACGCGCGGGCCGCTCTTCGTCCACGCCGGCGGCGTCGTGCGGCGCACGACGTTCCACGTGCTGTCGCTCTACGCCAACCTGCTGGCGCCGCACGTGGTCGACGCGCACGTCGAGGCGGACGCGCTCGCGGTTCCGGGCGGCGACGTGCCGGTAATCGACGCGATCGTCACGGGCGACGCGCGGGGCGGCCGGCTCGTCGCGGCGCTCACGAACCGCGATCCGGCCGCGGACGTGCTGTGCACGGTCTCGACCGGCGACGCGCCGCTGGACGGCGAGCTCGAGGCGACCGTGCTGCGCGGCGACTCGCCGGACGCCTTCAACGACGTCGAGCATCCGGACCGCGTCGTCCCGGAGCGCGTGCGGCTCGATGCGTCCGGCGGGGCGCTGCGGCTGCCGGCGCACTCCGTGACGGTGGTCGAGCTGCCCGCGGAGCCCGCCACGGCCGCGCCCGAGCGCGCGTGGGCCTCCACGGGAGCCGCCGGCTGGCAGCGCCGCTGAGCCCGCGCGTCAGCGCGTCCGGGCGAGCGTCAGGGCGGTGATCCGCCCGTCGCCGAAGGTGGCCGTGATCTCCCCGCGCACGCGGTCGGCCGACCCCGGAGGCCGCCACCGGGCCGACCACGTGACGCGATCGCCGGCCACCTGCTTGCGGGTCACGTCGATCCAGACGTCGCGCATCGGGCGATCGCGCAGGAAGCGCTCGACGGCCCGCACGCCGGTCAGGGGCCTGCCGATCGGCGCCCCGACCTCCAGCCGGGCGTCCGGGGCGAAGAAGTCGAGGGTCGCCTCGACGTCCCCCGCCCTCCACGCGCGCTCGAAGGCCAGCGCGGCCAGGACTCCTCGGCGCGCTCCTCGCCGTGCGCCATCAGCCCGGCGAACGCGGGATCGCGGTCGAGCTTCGACACCACGCCGAACGCCCCGGACAGGCGCGCGCGGGCCGGCTCGATCACGCGCACCGCGATCGGGCGGTATTTTGCCGTTCGGCGGCAGCGCCCCCTCCTCGAGCAGTTGATCGATCTTCTCGACGAAGCGCAGCTCCTGCTGCAGCGACAGGTTGCCCGACAGCTCGTTGCGCCGGTCGGCGATCTCGAGCGGCGAGCGGGGCTCGGGGCCGCGTCAGCCGTGATCCGCTCGCGGCGGCTGTTGAACGCCTTGAAGTCGCCGGACAGCACGTCGACCGCGCCGACGAGGAGCATCGGCGCCTGCGCCGCATCCGGCGGCGCGTCGAAGTCGACGCGCGCCGCGAGCATCCGCTTCAGCTCCTCCGCGCCCGTCCCGGCCAGCGGGTTGAGGTACGGGCTGACGGCCCGCGTGGCGACGACGTTCTGCAGCGACTCGGCCCACACCGTCCAGTGTTGACCACCTGCTCGTACGGCGCGGTCGCCGAGTTGTCGGCCCAGAAGTCGTCGAGCAGATCCCCGGGCGGACGCGGCCTCCGCCGGCGAGCCCGTACCACGCGAGCAGCGCCCAGATGGCCCCGCCCGACGTGCCGCTCAGGCCGACGAGCTCGTAGTCCGCGATCGCGTCGTCGCGCAGCAGGCGCTTGGGCACGCCGGCGGTGAACGCGGTGTGACTCCCGCCGCCCCGACAGGCGATGGCGACCCGGTTGCGCTCGGTCGCGGCCTCCACGAACGGAGCCCAACCGCGCTCGTCGCGCCGTAGGGTCGGATCGGCGGCGGGACGAGAGGCGCCTCCCCGGCGGCGATGAGTCCGGCGCGGTCCGGCGGTCCACCGATCATGCTGCGACATCAAGACGTGCCGCTTCCCGGCGGTCGCACCATCCGCGCCTACGACACCGGCGGCGAGGACGCGTTCACGGTGGTCTGGCACCACGGCTCGCCGCAGACCGGCGCGCCGCCCGAGCCGCTTCTGGCGGCGACCGCGGAGCGCGGCGTCCGGCTCGTGTCCTACGCGCGACCGAGCTACGGCGGGTCGACGCCGCAGCCCGACAGGACCGTCGCCGCGGCGGCCGCCGACACGGCGCGGGTCGCGGACGCGCTCGGGGTGGCGCGCTTCGCGGTCATGGGCGCGTCGGGAGGTGGGCCGCACGCGCTGGCGTGCGTCGCGCTGCTGCGCGGCCGCGCCACCGCCGCCGCCTCCCTGGCCGGCCTCGCGCCCCCGACCCGTGACTTCGACTGGTTCGCGGGCATGGCCTCCCCCGGAGGGCTGCGAAGCGCGATGAAGGGCCGCGCGGCGCGGGCCGCCTACGCCGAGACGGACGGGTTCGACCCGGCGAGCTTCACTCCGGCCGACTGGGAGGCGCTGGCGGGTGCGTGGGCGTGGCTGGGCGACGACGCGCAGCGGGCCGGCGCCGCCGGGCCGGACGGGCTGATCGACGACGACGTCGCCTTCACGGCCGCCTGGTGCTTCGACGTGACGCGCATCGAGGCGCCGGTGCTGGTGGTCCAGGGCGGGGAGGATCGCGTCGTGCCGCCGGCGCACGCGGAGTGGCTGGCCCGCCATTGCCCCCGGTCGGAGCTGTGGCTGCGCCCGCGCGCCGGTCACGTCTCCATCCTCGACGCGTGCCCGCCGGCGATCGACTGGCTGCGGGCCCGCGCGGACCGTCGCTGACCGGCGGGACTCACAGGCGGCCGATCGTCTCGATGTCCTCCGTGAACTCGTCCACGATGGCCTTCGTCAACGTCGGCCGCGTCTCCGCCAGCGCGGCCGTGTAGTCGCCGGTCGTCGGCCCGCCGGCGTCTCCGCCGCGCCGTTCCTCGCCGTAGACGGCGCTCTCGAGCGCGCGCTGCGACCCCTTGCGGGCCGCGAACTCGATGTCGGCGGGCGTGAAGAGGTCGCTCGCCTCGACCAGGGCGTCGAGATCGATCCGCTCGAGCACGCCGGGCGGGATGTAGCGGCGCCAGATCGCCGCCCGCGCGGCCGCGTCGGGCGGGCCGATCGGGATGACGTAGTCGAAGCGCCCGTGGCGGAGGAAGGCCGGGTCGAGCGCCCGGACGAAGTTCGTCGCGCACACGAGCAGCCGCTCGTCGCGCTCGCGGAAGGCGGGGATGATCTTGAGCAGCTCGTTCGTGACGCCCTGCAACGGCGAGGGCGGCTTGCCGCCGCGCAGGCCGGCGATCTCCTCGACCTCGTCGATGAACACGACCGCGTGCTCGAGCTCGTCGATGTCCGTGAACGTCGCGCGCAGCGCGAGCGCGAGCCCGTCGCCCGCCGCGGCGAGGCGGGAGGGGAAGACCTCGACGAACGGCCATCGCAGCCGCGAGGCCACCGCCTTGGCGAACGTCGTCTTGCCGGTCCCCGGCGGGCCGAAGAGCACGATCGCGCTGGGCGGCTTGACGCCGTACTGCTCGGCCAGGTCCGGATCTTCGAGCGGCAGCACGACCCGCCGCTCGATGAGCTCCTTCTCGTGCTCCATGCCCGCGAGGGTCTCCCAGAGGCCACGCGCGAGCATGCGGCCGCCGAGCTCGTCGAGCAGCCCGACCTCCTGCGGCTGGAGCGGCACGACGCGCTCGAAGTACGTCAGGTCGCGGGTCTCGTAGCCGCAGTTGCGAAAGGCCGTGGCGCCGGTCTCGCCCTCGGCCAGCAGCGCGGAGAGCCGATGCACGCCGCGGGCGATCAGCCGCTTCTCGAGCTCCGTGAGCATCGCGCTCCCCAGCCCCTGCCCGCGCCAGTCGTCCGCGAGCGCCAGGAGCACGACCCAGCCCGGTCGCCGCCCACGCGTGCCGCCGCCGCGCCGACGACGACCTCACCCACGGTCGCCACGACCGCGACGCCCTCGTCGCGCAGCGCGCCCAGCACCTCCGCGAGGCCGTAGACCGCACGGCGATCGGGACTCCGCGAGTCCTCCCACACCCGGACCAGCTGGTCGAGGTCGTCCTCGTGGAACTCGCGGACGCGAGGCGTCGGCATCGCCGGAGTGTCCCACCCGCGGTCGCGGGTCAGGGCACGCGGGGCTCGAGCGGCGTGACCGCGGGCCCTTCGAGCACGGCGCCGTCGACGTCGAAGCGCGAGCCGTGGCACGGGCAGTCCCAGGAGCGCTCGGCGGCGTTGAACCGCAGCAGGCAGCCCATGTGGGTGCAGCGCAGCGAGACCGCGTGGAGCATCCCGTGCTCGTCGCGGAACACGCCCTTCTTGCCGCGCACCCCGTCGGGCACGACGCGCGCCTCGCCGGCCGGGATGGTGCTCGTGCGCAGGGCCTGCGGCGGGCGAAGGCGGTCGCCGACGAGATCGGCGCCGTACTTCGCGCCGAGCTTGGCGACGCGCGGCGCCGAGCGCAGGGAGACCCGGTTGGGCGAGAACGCCGCCGCCCAGCGGTTCTCGCGGCCGTCGATGCGGTCGGCGAGCGCCATCGCCGAGAACGTCGCGGTCGCGAGCCCCCACTTCATGTAGCCGGCGGTCACCCACAGGCGCCCCGAGCCGGGCCGGTAGGGGCCGACGAACGGGAGGTGGTCGGAGGGCACCGGGTCCTGCGCCGACCAGCGGTGGGTGACCTCCAGCACGTCCCAGTGGTCGCGCGCGAAGGCCTCGAGCCGCGCGTAGCGCTCGGGCGTCGCGTCGCCCGACCCGGCCGGGTGGCCCTCGCCGCCGACGATCAGCCGGTCGCCGTAGGAGCGCAGCGACCGGGTCGTGTCGCCCGCGCTGATCGACATGCCCTGCGGCGGGGCGCCGCTCGCGAGGCGCGCCGCGAGGCAGTACGAGCGCGTCGGCTGCAGGCGCGCGAAGAACAGGCCCCGATCGAGGATCGGGTAGTGCGTCGCGACGACGACGTGGTCGGCGACCACCTCGCCGCGGCTCGTGCGCACGCGGCACGGCGATCCCTCCTCGACGGAGCGCGCGCGGGTGCGCTCGAAGACATGCGAGCCGTCGCCCGCCACCGCGGCGGCGAGCGCCTGGACGTAGCGGACGGGATGCAGCTGGAGCTGGTCGTCGAGCCGCACGGCCCCGTGGACGGCGTAGGGCAGGTCCGGGCC
>DATMVH010000436.1:0-7713 GCA_035563395.1 Solirubrobacteraceae bacterium | reverse complement strand
CCTCCTCCCGCCGCGCGACGGCCCTCGGCCCGGGCGCGTCGGCGCTTGCCGGAAGGTCCGGGCGCCCCACGCGCCCGGCCGCCGGCCGCACCTCCACCGCGGTGCGCCGCGCGGGCGCGGACGACCTCGTCGCCACCCGAGCGCCCAGCACCCCGAGCGCGACGGCGAGCGCCACGGACGCAAGCGCCGCCGCCTCGGCGGGCTCGAGTGCCAGCGCTTCTGGCAGCACCGGCGACGGCGGCGCCGGGAGCGCTCCGGTGAGGCCGAGGACGCGCAGCCACACCCAGGCGCAGACGGCCGGAAGCGCGGCCCACGCGATCCACCGCAGCCACGGTGCGACGGCCAGGTGCCGCCGCCGCGCGCGGAACACGGCGTCGAGCGCGGCGAGCAGGGCGGGCAGCAGGAAGCACAACACGAGCAGCCGCACGCTCCAGTCCGGCAGGAGGTTGCGCAGCGTCACGATCCCCGGCGTCTCGCCGGCGAATGCCGGCGCGGTGTCCCCGCTCTCGTCCGCGGGTCCCGCCGCGTCGAGCGCGCTCACGGCTCGCAGCGCGGCCCGGCCGAGGGCGTCCAGGCGGTCGCGGCGCGTCGCGGCGCCCGAGGCCGGGCCGCGCTCCCCGGAGACCTGGAGCAGGACCGCCGGCAGGCCCGCGCGATTGAGCGCCCCCTGCTCGCCGACGGCGAAGGGAAGCGCCCGCCGGGCCCACTGCGCGCTCGCGCGCGAGCCGCCGGGCTGCGCGCCGACCTCCACCCGGACGGCGGTCTCGACCGTCCGTTGCCAGCCGAGCGACGGCCGCGCTCCCCCGTTGGACCACGGGACGACCCACGGGCGCGTCGCGCGCGCCGACGCGACGTCGCCGAGGACGAGCACCCCGTCGATCAGGCCGGCGTCCTGCGCGCGCGCCCATGCGCGCGCGCCCGCCGCCCCGCCGCTCCCCCCGGACGTCGAGACGAGCACGAGCGTCTTGCGGAGGTCGCGCCCGATCAGTCGCCGCTCGCCCGGAATCGGCCGGTTGCTCGTGTCCCGCGAGCGGAAGATCCGCGCGAGCTCGAGGAACGCGGCGGTGCCCGACAGCTCGGCGAGCCCCGGCGCTCCGGCGGCGTCGCGATGGCTGAGGACCACGATCCGGCGGTCCGACCGCCCGGGCCTCACGCCCTCGACCGTCTCGAGCGGCACCTCCCCGTCGACCGTCCGCCCGCGATCGACCCGGCGCGTGACCCGGAAGCCGTCCGCGCGCAGCGTGCGGGCGACGCGGTCGGCCAGCGCCGCGTCACCCGCGCTGCCGGGCCGCCGGTCCGGGAACGCGGCGGCGAGCTCGGCGAGCGAGTTCCGCGCGCGGACGCCGCCGTACGCCCGCGCGCCGTCGAACGCGTCGGCCGCCAGCCGGGTCGTAGCGGGTCGCGGGCGCGCCTCGAGCGAGAACGCGACGACGAACACGGCCAGGAGGGCCGGCACGAAGGCCGCCCGATAGACGCGCGCATCGAGCACGTGCTTCACGGTATCTACGCTCTAGGCATGCCGGATCGCGCTCCGCGCATCCTCCTCGTCGACGACGAGCAGCCCATCCAGACGCTGCTCTCGTTCCCGCTGCAGCGCGACGGCTACGAGGTGGTCCAGGCCTCCGACGGGCGCGAGGCGCTCGCCCGCTTCTCCGAGCAGACCTTCGACCTCGTCGTGCTCGACGTGATGCTGCCCAAGATGGACGGGCTCGAGGTGTGCCGCCGCTTGCGCGCGCGCTCGTCCGTCCCGATCATCATGTTGACCGCGAAGTCCGAGGAGATCGACAAGGTCCTGGGCTTGGAGCTCGGCGCGGACGACTACATCACCAAGCCGTTCTCCATGCGCGAGTTCCGCTCGCGCGTCAAGGCGGCGCTGCGCCGCGGCGGGATGGCGCGCGGCGAGGAGGACGACGAGCCGCCGATCGAGGTGCGGGCGCTCCGGATCGACCCCGCCAAGCGCGCGGTGAGCCTGCACGGCGAGCCCGTGACGACGACGTACGTGGAGTTCGAGATCCTCGCCGCGCTCGCCGCCAATCCCGGCCGCGTGTACACGCGCGACATGCTGCTCTCCCGCGTGTGGGGCGACTCGGCGTACCGCGACCCGCGCACGATCGACGTCCACATCCGCCATCTGCGCGAGAAGCTCGAGGCGGACGCGAAGGAGCCCGAGTACATCTTCACGGTGCGCGGGGTCGGCTATCGCTTCCGCGACACGGAGCAATGAGCCCGGCGCGCGCCACCGATCGGCGATGAGCGTCACGCGGCCACTGCGGTCGCTGCGCAACCGCGTCACGCTCACCTTCGCCCTGATCGTCGCCGGCGCGATCGGCAGCGTCTACGTCTACGTCGTCCCGCGCCTCGAGGAGCAGTTGATCGCGCAGAAGCTCGACCGGCTCGAGCGGGACGCCGAGCGCTGGTCGCCGACGCTCCAGGCGGTCATCGCCGCCGACGTGGACAAGGCGACGCTCGACCGCCGCGTCCGCGTGGCGGCGTCGCGGTCGAGCGCGGAGGTGTCGGTCCTGCGCATCGTCAAGGGCACGCGCAACGAGGTCTACGTCGCGGCGGACTCCAACGAGGGCGGCGTGTCGCTCGAGGACATGCGCAGCATCGGTGAGCGGGTCGCGCTCGCGCAGCGCCGGATCGCGCAGTCCGAGCCCACGAGCGTCGGCCGGCGCGCGATCGCGGCGTGGCCGCTGATCAGCGACAAGCAGGTGGCCGGCGTCGCCGTCTTCGTCGACGCGCTCACCGAGGTGCAGGCGAACGTCGCCCTCATCCGCCGGCGGATCATCGCGTCCGGCGCCGTCGCGCTGGTGCTCGCCGCGCTCGCCGGATATCTCGTCGCCCGCCGGCTGACGGCGCGCGTCAAGCGGCTCGAGCAGGCCGCGCAGAAGGTCGCCGCCGGGGACTTCTCCAACCCCATCCGCGCCGACTCCGACGACGAGCTCGGCCGGCTCGCGGCCGCCTTCGACGACATGCAGGAGCAGCTCGCGCGGCTCGACACCGCGCGCAAGCAGTTCATCGCCTCGGCCTCGCACGAGCTCCGCACGCCGATCTTCTCCCTCGGCGGCTTCCTCGAGCTGCTCGAGGACGAGGACCTCGACGAGGAGACGCGCGCGCAGTTCCTCGCGCAGCTGAACGGCCAGGTCGCCCGCTTGCGCAAGCTGGCGACGGAGCTGCTCGACCTCTCGCGGCTGGAGTCCGGCGCGGTCGAGCTGCGCCGGCAGCCGACGGACGTCGGCCGCCTCGCACGCGACGTCGCCGGGGAGTTCACGCCCGCGGCCGCGCTCCACGAGGCCGCCGTCGAGCTCAAGACGGGAAGCCGGCCGATCCGCTGCCTGTGCGACCCGGAGCGCGTCGCGCAGGTGATGCGCATCCTGCTCGACAACGCGCTCGTGCACACGCCGACGGGCACGTCGATCGTGGTTTCGGCGGCGCGCGAGAACGGGGAAGTCCGGCTCGAGGTCTCGGACTCCGGTCTCGGGATCAAGCGCCAGACGATGCCGCACATCTTCGAGCCCTTCTACACCTCGGCGGACGGCGCGCGCGGCGCCGGCCTCGGCCTCGCGATCGCGCGGGAGCTGGCGGAGCAGATGCAGGGCGAGCTCAGCGTCCGCTCCACTCCGGGGTCGACGACCTTCCGGCTGACCTTGCCGGCATGACCCCGCGCCGGCTCGCGGTCGCGGCGGTGCTGGCGGCGAGCCTCGCGACCGCGGGCACCGGCTGCGGCCTCCTCGGCGGCGACGACGAGAACGTGCGCGAGCGGCGCACGACGACCACCCGGGTCGAGGTCGTCGAGCGCCAGGGCAGCGGCCGCGGCGGCTTCGACGCCCGCCGGATCTACGAGGAAGAGGCGCCCGGCGTCGTCACGGTCGTGGCGGTGTTCGGCGGCGGGGGACTCGTGGACATCGGCGACGGCGGCGGCGTGGGCTCCGGCTTCGTGCTCAACGGCGACGGCGAGATCGCGACGAACGCGCACGTGGTCACCCAGGGCGAGGTGCCGGACCTGCAAGAGGCGCGCAACGTGTACGTCGAGTTCGCGGACGGCAACCGGGTCGAGGCCGACGTGCGCGGCTACGACCCGGACGCAGACATCGCGCTGCTGCGCGTCGACCCCGAGGGCCTGACGCTCCATCCGCTGCCGCTCGGCTCGAGCGCCGACGTCGAGGTCGGCACGCCGGTCGCGGCGATCGGCTCGCCGTTCGGGGAGCGCCAGTCGCTGTCGGTCGGCGTCGTCTCGGCGGTCGACCGTTCGATCTCGTCGCTGACGGCGTTCCAGATCGCCGGCGCCATCCAGACCGACGCCGCGATCAACCCGGGCAACTCCGGCGGTCCGCTCGTCAACGGCGCGGGCGAGGTGATCGGCGTCAACCAGCAGATCCGCACGTCGTCGGGCGGCGGCGAGGGCGTCGGCTTCGCGGTCCCTGTCGACGTCGTGAAGCGCTCGCTGGCGCAACTCCGCGAGGACGGCGAGGTCGAGTACGCCTATCTCGGGGTGGAGACCGTCGCCATCTACCCGCAACTGCGCGAGCGGTTCGACCTCCCGGTGGGCGACGGCGCGTGGGTGCAGTCCGTTCCTCCTGACACGCCGGCCGACCGCGCGGGCATCCGCGGCGGCGACGACGAGACCCGTTTCCAGGCCGCGTCGTACCGGACGGGCGGTGACGTCATCACCCGCGTCGAGGACATGCCGATCGACGAGCCCGACGACTTGTCCGCGGCCGTCTCGCGGCTCGATCCAGGCCGTACGGTGACCGTGGAGACATGGCGCGACGGCGAGCGCCGGATGGTCCGCCTGAAGCTCGGGAAGCGCCCGCTCGCGCGGCCTCCGGGCGCCGGCTGAGCCGACGGAACGGCGAGCTATCGTCCCGCGCGCGTGCTCCAGCCCGTCGCCCTCGCCCACAAGAGCCTCGCCGACTACACGCACATCGTGGGGCGCTCGCTGGTCGAGGAGGTGCGGGAGCTGGCCCAGCCGCTGCGCGGCCTGCGCGTGCTGCATCTCTCGGCGACCGCCTTCGGCGGCGGCGTCTCGGAGATCCTCTACACGCTCGTGCCGCTCATGCGCGACGTCGGGCTCGACGTCGAATGGCAGGTGATCTCCGGGCGCGAGGAGTTCTTCACGGCGACGAAGCTCATGCACAACGCCCTGCAGGGCCATCCGCACGACCTGACCGACGAGCAGTGGGCGACGTGGTCGCAGTACAACGAGATGAACGCCCGGGAGGTCTCGCGCGGCTGGGACGTGTGCGTCATCCACGACCCGCAGCCCGCGGCGATTCGCTCGCAGGCGCCCGACAGGGCCAAGGCCTGGGTGTGGCGCTGCCACATCGACCTGTCGACGCCGAACCCCGCGACGATGGAACGGCTCCTGCCGTATCTCAACGACTACGACGCCTCGCTCTACCACGTGCGGACCTACGTGCCGGCGGGCGTGGACGGCAGCGTCAACATCGTCCCGCCGGCGATCGACCCGCTCGCGCCCAAGAACATGGCGCTCTCCCACCAGGACGCGGTGTTCGTGTGCGAGCAGTTCGGCATCGACTCGACCCGCCCGCTGATCTGCCAGGTGTCGCGGTTCGACCCGTGGAAGGACCCGATCGGGGTGATCGAGGCGTATCGGCTCGTGACGGCGGAGCGCCCGGACGTCCAGCTGGCGCTCGTCGGGTCGATGGCGAGCGACGATCCCGAGGGCTGGGACTTCTACAACTCCACGCTCGAGCACGCGGCGGGCGACCCGGACATCCACATCCTCAACAACTTCAACAACGTCGGCGCGATCGAGGTCAACGCGTTCCAATCCCTGGCCGACGTCGTCGTGCAGAAGTCGACCCGCGAGGGCTTCGGCCTGACGGTCAGCGAGGCGCTCTGGAAGGGCCGTCCCTTCATCGGCGGCGACGTCGGCGGCATCCCGCTCCAGGTCGAGAACGGTGTCACCGGCTACCTCGTCTCGTCGGTGGAGGAATGCGCCGGCCGCGCGCTGGGCATCCTCAACGATCCGGCGCTCGGCCACGATCTCGGCCGGCAGGGCAAGGAACACGTGCGCGCCAACTTCCTCACACCGCGCTATCTGCGCGACTATCTGCGGATCTTCCACGAGGTGCTTTGAATGTCGACGTCCAGTGGCGCGCCCCTGGTGCTCGTCTCCAATCGCGGGCCCGTCACCTATCAGGAGGACGGCTCGCCCAAGCGCGGCACGGGCGGGCTCGCGACCGCCCTGATCGGCTTGGCGTCGCATCGCGACGCGGTCTGGATCGCGTCCGCGATGACCGAGCAGGACGTCCGCGTCGCTGAGGAGCACGGCGGCCGGCCGTTCGAGGTCGAAGCGCCGCACGGGGGCGAGTTCCGGGTGCGCTTCGTGGCCTCGGACCCACGCGCCTACGACCGCTTCTACAACATCTTCGCCAACCCGATGCTCTGGTTCATCCAGCACTACCTCTGGGACCAGAGCAACGCGCCCGACATCCGCCGCCATGAGATCGAGGCGTTCGAGTTCGGCTACAACGTCGTCAACGAGGACCTGGCAGAGGCCGTGCTGGAGGAGATCGACGGCCAGGAGGAGCCGGTCGTCATGGTCCACGACTACCAGCTCTACACCCTTCCCGGCATGGTGCGACACGCGCGCCCGGACGCGTTCCTGCACCACTTCATCCACATCCCGTGGACCCAGCCCGACGCGTGGCGGGTGCTGCCGACGACGATCCGCGAGGAGATCTACAACGGGCTGCTCGCGAACGACATCATCGGCTTCCACACCCGCTCGTACCGGCGCAACTTCCTCCAGTGCTGCCGCGACCTCATGGACCTCGACGTCGACTTCAAGCGCGGCGTCGTCTCCGTCGAGGACCGCGAGGTCTGGGTGCGCGCGTATCCCCTTCCCATCGACTACCGCGCCACGCGCGAGGTCGGCGGCCGCGAGCGCGTGCGCGAGTTCGAGCAGCGCCTGCTCGAGCGCCGGCGTGAGTTCTCGATCCTGCGCGTCGACCGCGCGGACCTGTCGAAGAACGTCCTCCGCGGGTTCACCGGCTTCGACATCTTCCTCGAGCAGCATCCTGAGTTCGCGGAGCGCATCACCTTCACGGCCCAGCTGATGCCCTCGCGCACGGACGTGCCGGAGTACGCGGAGTACCTCGAGAAGATCGAGGCGCTCGTCGCGGTGGTCAACCACCGCCACGGGACGCCGGACTGGATGCCGATCAACCTCAAGCTGCGCGACGACCTCGAGGAGGCGGTCGCCTCCTACAAGCACTACGACGTGATGATCGTCAACGCGATGTTCGACGGGATGAACCTCGTCGCGAAGGAGGGGCCGCTCGTCAACGAGCGCGACGGGGTCTCGATCCTGTCCGAGAACACCGGCGCGCACGAGGAGCTCGGGGAGTACGCGCTGTCGGTGAACCCGTTCAACGTGCAGGAGCTCGCGGACTCGATCTACGCGGCGCTCACGATGGCGCCCGAAGAGCGCAAGCGCCGGTCGGACGGGCTGAAGGAAGTGATCACGTCGCGCGACCCGGGCGACTGGATCGACGAGCAGATCGCCGACATGCGCAAGAAGGGCGCCGGCGTGGCCGCGGAGGCGTAGCGGCGCCGCCGCCCACCGGCGGGCGCATGTCGGGGGCAGCCGGCGCGGGGCTCGCGGCGGTGACGGCCGAGGATCGCCGGCGTCGTGCAGCCTCATTGCTCGAACCCGAACTCCGGGGCCGGCGGCGCCGGCGGCCG
>DATMVH010000435.1:0-10368 GCA_035563395.1 Solirubrobacteraceae bacterium | reverse complement strand
CGCTCCCGGCTGCTCCACCACCGGCCCGTGGCCGGGCGCCAGGCGAGCGGGGTCGAGCGCGCGCAGCGCCTGCGCGGTGGCGAGCGCGGTCGGGCGGTGCCACGTGGCGAGGCCGGGCAGCGGGAAGCGCGGGTTGACGCGCGCGGTCGTCGCGACGCCGCCGAGCGTGGAGAACGCGTCGCCGCAGTACAGCGTGCCGTCGCGCGGGTCGAGGAAGGCGACCTGGCCGGGCGTGTGGCCCGGAGCGGCGTGGACCTCGAGCGAGCCGAGGCGGTCGCCCGGCGCGAGCGTGCGCGTCGGCCGGGTCCGGACCACGGGGTAGCCGCCGCGCAGCTTGTCCTGCGGCTCGCCGGGGTCGAGCGTCTTGTCGCCGGTCAGGAAGCGGGCGTCGCGGGCGGAGATGGCGATCTCGGCGCCCGGGAGCGCCGCCGCGAGCGCGTCGAGCGAGCCCACGTGGTCGCCGTGCGCGTGCGTCAGGGCGATGCGGGCGATCGGCGCGCCGAGCCCCGACGCGGCGTCGAGGATCGCGCGGGCGGAGCGGCCGACGGTCGTGTCGATGAGCGTCAGGCCGTCGTCCTCGGCGACGAGGAAGGCGTTCACGAGGCCGAGGCGGCGGATGCGGTTCACGGTCATAGGACGTAGACTAACAGCATTAGTTAGCGCGTGTACGGGCAGCCCACGGACACGAATCGGCCGCCGGGACGGCGGTTAGCCTCCGCCGGTGCTCCGGATGGCCAAGCGACAGCCGTCGGCGCTGCTGCTCGCCGCGCAGCTCGCCGCGGTGCTGCTCTATCCCTTCGTGCAGGGCAGCGGGGCGAGCCGCGCGATCGTCAGCCTGCTCGGCGTCCTCCTCCTCGGCCTCGTGCTGCTCGCCGTCCGGAGCACGCCCGCGCACGTGTGGTTCGCCGTGCTGCTCGGCGTGCCCGCGACCGTGCTGCTGCTGATCCAGGCCGTCACGGGCAGCGACGACCTCCTCCCCTACTCGTCGGCGCTCGAGGCGGTGCTCTACTTCTACGCCGCCGGTGCGCTGATCGCCTACATGCTCGCCGACCACGAGGTCACCCGCGACGAGCTCTTCGCCATCGGGGCGACGTTCACGCTCGTGGCCTGGGGCTTCGCGTACGTCTATGTCGTGTGCCAGGCGCTCGCGCCGGGCAGCTTCACCGCCGCGGTGGACCCCGAGCGGAGCCGCACGTGGATGGAGCTGCTGTTCCTCTCCTTCACGAACCTCTCGAGCACCGGCCTGAGCGATGTGGTGCCCATCCGCCCGTTCGCCCGCAGCCTCGTGATGCTCGAGCAGCTCGCCGGCGTGGGCTACGTCGCCATGATCGTCTCCCGCCTCGTCGGCCTGACGGTGGTGCGCCGTACGGACGCGCGCTGAGACGCGTCCCGCTTGACATTTCGGGACGATCCGAAATATTGCGGCGATGGCGCACACCGGCCCCCACAACGCGATCGGCCACTTCGACGTCTTCGGGCCGGACACCGAGCGGCTCCACGCGTTCTACGCCGGCGTGTTCGGCTGGGAGATCGACGCGCGCGGTCCCGGCTACGCGCTCGTGCGCACGCCGGGCGACGCGCCCGACGGCGCGATCGTCGAGGCCGACCGCGGCGCGCTGATCATGGGCGTCGTCGTGCCGGACATCGACGCCGCCGTCGCGGCCGCCGTGGAGCGCGGCGGCACGGTGGTGATGCCGCCGACGGACAACGGCTGGGTGGTCAAGGCCCAGGTGGCCGATCCGGCCGGGAACCGGGTGTCGCTCATCGCCGCGTAGCCGGCGCGCGAGGAGCCGCCGGGATGGATTCGCAGGTGCTCGACGAGCGCCTGCGGGCGCTCGCGCACCCCGTGCGCCGCCGGATCGTCGCCGACTGCCTCGACGCGCCGCGCACCGCCGGGGACGTGGTCGCGCGCAGCGACCTGTCGCCGGCGAGCGTGTCCGAGCACCTGAAGGTACTGCGCAAGACCGGCCTGCTCGTGCTGGAGCGCGACGGCCGCTTCCGGCGCTACCGCGCCGACGCGGAGGCCGTGCGGGCGACGGCGGACACGCTCGCGCGCCTCGCCGGGGGATGAGCGACGCGCCGGCAGGTTGGCGGGGCGGCCCGAGAGAGCCGAAGCGCCGGGCGGCCGCGTTCGGCCGCCCGGCGTCGTTCGCTACCGCGGGGTCTCGTCGAGCGGCCCGCCGCAGAACGGGCAACTGACCCGCTGGGCGAAGCGCTCGAACGGCCACAGCCGCAGGCAGCGCAGGCATCGGATCCGCATCGTGCGGACCTCCTTTCTCCGGAGCGCGCCTTGGCACGGCGCGGCGTTCCGGCCCTTCGTGGCCGCCTTCATTGGCGACCGCGTGCTCTTCCAGTGTAGTCGGCAGGCCGCGCTCGGCGCTTGAGCCGCTCGCGGCCGCCGCGGTCCGCTTCCGGACCGCCGCACCCCCGGCCGTCAGGCCGTGCCCCAGCCTCCGCCGCCCGGCGTGCGCACGGACACGACGTCGCCCTCGGCGAGGTCGCGGCGCGCCTTGGGCGCCAGCACCTCCTCCCCCACGCGGTTCTCGCCCGGCCGGCCCGGGCCGCCGCCCTTGGCACCCTGCGGCGCGTGGCGCCGGCGGTCCGTCAGCAGGTTCACCACGGCGGGCTCCAGCACCCGGACCGCCCGCTCGAGCCCGTCGCCGCCGCGGTGGCGGCCGTCGCCGCCGCTCCCGTCGACGAGCTCGTAGCGCTCCACCCGCATCGGGTACTCGAGCTCCAGCGCCTCGACGGGCGTATTGAGCGTGTTCGTCATCCCGACGTGGACGCCGGAGGGTCCCGCGCCCGCCTCGCTCGCCCCCTGCCCGCCGCCGATCGTCTCGTAGTACGTCCAGCCGCGCCCGCCGATGATGAGGTTGTTCATCGTCCCCTGCCCCTGCGCCGGCAGGTCGACGGCCTGCGCCAGCGCGAGCAGGACGGTGTCGGCGATCCGCTGGGACGTCTCGACGTTGCCGGCCACCACCGCGGCCGGCCTGCACGCGTGGACGAGCGAGCCCTCCGGCGCGTCGATGGTCACCGGGGCGAAGGTGCCTGCGTTCGCGGGGACGTCGCGCGGGAGCACCACGCGCAAGGCGAACAGGCAGGCCGAGCGTGTCACCGACAGCGGGCAGTTGACGTTGCCCGCGACCTGGCCGGAGGTGCCGGCGAAGTCGATCCGGAGCGCGTCGCCGTCCACCGTCACCGCGACTTCGATCGGGATGTCCTCGTCCACCACGCCGTCGCCCTCGATCTCGCCGTCGGCCTCGTACGTCCCGTCCGGGATGCGGGCGATCGCCTCGCGCGTGCGCCGCTCGGTGTACGCGAGCACCTCGCCGAAGGCCGCCTCCACGATGTCGCGGCCGCGCCGGTCGACGAGCTCGGCGAGCCGCTGCTCGGCGACGCGGTTGGCGGCGATCTGGGCGCGGAGGTCGCCGCGGCGGATGTCGGGCGTGCGGACGTTGGCGAGCAGGAGGTCGAGCAGCGTCTCGTCGAGCACGCCGGCGCGGACGAGGCGCAGCGGCGGGATGACGAGGCCCTCCTGCCAGATGTCGCGCGAGTCGGAGGGCATCGAGCCGGGGCTCATGCCGCCGACGTCGGAGTGGTGCGCCCGCGTGACCGAGAAGCCCGCGATCTCCCCCGCCAGGGCGACCGGCGCGACCGCGGTGATGTCCGGCAGGTGGGTGCCGCCGCGGTAGGGATCGTTGAGCAGCCACACGTCGCCGGGCTCCGGGTCGTGCTCCATCACCGCGGCCACGGACTCGGGCATCGCGCCGAGGTGGACGGGGATGTGCTCGGCCTGCGCGACCATGCGGCCGTCGCGGTCGAACAGCGCCGCGGAGCAGTCGCGCCGCTCCTTGATGTTCGACGAGTACGCGCCGCGGACGAGCACCGCGCCCATCTCCTCCGCGATCCCGGCCAGCGCGCTCGCGAGGACCGAGAGGGCGACGGGATCGAGGCCGCTCACGCGCGCTCCAGCACGAGCGTGCCGACGTCGTCGATCCGGCCCTTCCAGCGCGGCCGTACGAGGCAGGTCGCCTCGGCGAACTCCACGATCGCGGGCCCCTCGACGTTCGAGCCGCGGGCGAGCGCGGCACGGTCCAGCACGGTGGTCTCGACCCACTCGCCGTCGAGGTTCGCCTCGCGAGCGGAGGGGTCTTCGCCGCCGCCCGGCGGGTCGTCCTCGCGCAGCTCCGGCTTGTCCACCGCGACGGTGCCCACGAGCCGGAGGTTGACGAGCTCGACCGGCTCGTCGTCCATGCGGTAGCCGTAGCGCCGCTCGTGCGCGGCGCCGAAGCGCTCCGCGAGCGCGTCGAGGTCGTCGGCCTCGACGGTGAGCTCGAACGCCTGGCGGCGATAGCGGAGGTCGGCCCGGCGGCGCAGCGACGGGTCGCCGAGGTCGTCGCGCGCGCGCGCCTCGAGCGCCGCGAACGCCTCGTCGACGGCGTCGCGGTCCAGCTCGTCCAGGGCGCCGAGCAGCGTGCGCGAGTAGTCGCGCCGCACGTCGGAGATCGCGAGCCCGAGCGCGCTGAGCACGCCGCTCGCGCGCGGGACCAGCACCGTGCGCATGCCCAGCTCCTCGGCGAGCGCGCAGGCGTGCAGGCCGCCGGCGCCGCCGAAGGCGACGAGCGCGAAGTCGCGCGGGTCGAGGCCGCGCTCGACGGAGATGACGCGCAGGGCGCGGCTCATCTCGGCGTTGGCGACGCGCACGACGCCGTGGGCCGTCTCGAGCGGGTCGAGCCCGAGCTGCTCGCCGAGCCGGCCCAGCGCCCGCTCGGCGAGGTCGCGCCGCAGCACGAGCTCGCCGCCCAGCTCCGCGCCGTCCGCCAGGTAGCCGAGGAAGAGGTTCGCGTCCGTCACCGTCGGCTCCTCGCCGCCGCGGGCGTACGCCGCCGGCCCCGGGACGGCGCCCGCGGACTGCGGGCCGACGCGCAGCGCGCCGCCCTCGTCGGCCCACGCGATCGAGCCGCCGCCGGCGCTCACGGTGTGCAGGTCGACGACGGGCAGCGTGATCGGCACCCCGGCGACCTCGAACTCGGTCGTGGTGCCCGCCTCGCCGCCCTGCACGGGCGCGACGTCCGTGCTCGTCCCGCCCATGTCGAAGGTCAGCAGGTCCTCGTAGCCGCCGGCCCGGGCGACGTAGGCGGCGCCGACCACGCCGCCGGCCGGGCCGGAGAGCACGAACCCGGCCGCGCCATCGCTCGCGGTCGCCACGTCGACCACCCCGCCCGCCGACTGCATGACGAGCGGCGCCGGCACTCCGGCCTCCTCGGCCCGCGACGCGAGCCGGCGCAGGTAGGCGGCGAGCCGCGGGGTGAGGTAGGCGTCGGCGGTCGTGGTGGAGAAGCGCTCGAACTCGCGGAACTCGGGCAGCACGGCGGACGAGAGCGACACGTGCAGGCCGGGCAGCGCCTCCCGCAGGGCCTCGCCCACCGCCCGCTCGTGGTCCGGGTGCAGGAAGGAGAACAGCAGGCAGACCGCGACCGCCTCCGCCCCGGCGTCCCGCACGGCGTCCACGACCGCGCGCACGTCGCCGTCGTCGAGCGCCGCCAGCTCGCCGTCCGGCCCCATCCGCCCGCCGACGGCGAAGCGCAGGTCGCGCGGCACGAGCGGCGGCGGCCGCCTCGCGGTCAGGTCGTAGAGGTCGGCGCGGTCCTGCCGGCCGATCTCGATCACGTCGCGGAAGCCCTTCGTCGTCACGAGCGCCGTCTTCACCCCGCGCCGCTCGAGCAGCGCGTTGGTCGCTACGGTCGTCCCGTGCGCGAACGCGGCCGGCTCCTCGACCTCGCCCGCGGCGAAGGCGGCCATCACGCCCTCGGACTGGTCGTCGGGCGTGGACGGGACCTTCGCGGTGACGAGCCGCCCGTCGACGAGCGCGACGAGGTCCGTGAAGGTACCGCCGACGTCGACCCCGACGCGCGCCCCGCGGACGCTCACGGGTGCCGCACCCGGTCGCCGGCCGGCACGGCGTTCGGCGCCATCGTCTTCGCCGGCCCGAGCCGCTCCATCACCCGCGTGATGATGAACGGCGCAAGGCGTCCGAGTCGCGCCACGTCCGGACGCGTGTCGCGATCGCTCGGCTCGCCTCGTCGCCACGTCGGGATGGACGGGCGGTGACGCGGGTCACGACGGCGTGAGTGCCGAAGCCGGCGTCGGCACCTCGTGGATCCCCGACCGCCCATACGCCGTCGAGGTGGAGGTCGAGCTCATCTGAGTCCGCGCGCCATGGCCGGCGCGGCGCCGCGAGGGCGCCGCACCGGCCCGCGCGCCTAGCGGATCGGCTTGAGGTCGGCGGGCAGGCCGTCGGAGACGCGCAGGAGCCCCCACAGACCCTGGTTGGTCTGGTTGAGCAGGTTGCCGTCGCGGAAGACGTAGTCCCCGCTGCGGGCCTGCCGGCCGCCGGCGCCGCCGATCAGGTCGAACACGAACGACCGGCCGACGAGCACCTCGCCGCGGCTCGTCCGGACCATCGAGCCCGGATCGGCGGGCTGGTTGTTCCACGAGTGGCCGTTGAGCACGAACGTGTGCGCGCGGCCGCGGTCCTGGCCGACGAGGAGACGGATCCGCACCGGGTCCCCCTTGACCGCGCGGAACACGGGGGTCTCGGGATCGCCGTGGACCTGGGAGCTCATCACCCACGCGGTCTCGGGATTCTGCGCGAGCCGCGGGGCGAAGCGCTCCGTGCGGTAGTTGATCCCGCGCGTGCCGAGGTCGTCGAGGTCGTCGACCTCGCCGGCGTCGGCGATCGCGCCGCCGTTGTTGTCGCGCAGGTTCATCCCGTCCTGCAGGCCGATGACGAACTCGCGCTGCGCGCGCTTGACGCCGGACGCGTCGGTCCACTTGATGTCGGCCTGCGTGCCCGACGTCACGGCCGCGCCGGTCACGGGGTGCGTCCACGTGGAGCCCTTCGGCTCGACCATGAGGCCGCCCCACAGGCCGTGGTGGCGATGCCCGCGGCGGTCGCCGAAGTCGGCGAGCAGGTTCGTCGACCCCTCGACCTCCGGCTCCATGAACCACGTGTAGGTGATCTTGCCGCCGGGGGCGACGGTCTGGTCGTAGTTGTAGCCCACGGTCGCGCCGTCCGAGCGCGTGACGTCGTACTTCGCGAGGCTCGCGTGCATGGACACGCGCGTCCCCTTCGTCCACGCGTCGTTGTCCACCGGCACCGGTACGTCGCCCGTGTGGTGCGGGATGCCGCCGGCCGGCAGCTTGTTCGTGAGGGTGAGCTTCACGCAGTCGCCGGCGTTCGCGCGGATCACGAGCGGCTCCGGGCGCTTCGTCCCGGCCTTGACCGCCGCCTCGTCGGCCGCGAGCACGTAGAGCACGCCGTTCGGATCGTGATCGCCGTACTTCTGGTTGTAGACGATCTTCTGGTGGATCGCCGAGACCGCGTAGGTGCGCGCCGGGGCGGTCAGCGGGCACGGGTTCGACTCGCCGGTCAGCGGCGCCGGGGCGATCGCCTTGCCCGGGCTCAGCGCCGGCCACGGTGACGTCGAGGCCACCGGCGCGGTGCGGTCCGGCAGCGGCTTGAGGTCGCCGACGACGCCCTTGGGGACGCGGAAGATGCCCCACATCCCGGACCACAGGTTGTCGAGCACCGTCTCGCCGTACAGGTAGTCGCCGGGCTTGCCCGCGCCGCCCACGACGAGGTTCGGCACGCCGTTCGCCGACCCGTTCATGAACGAGCCCAGCGTCTCGGCCGTCGTCGTCCGCGTCCGCACGAGGCTCGTGCCCTGCAGCTCGTAGTTCGCGAACTCCGCGAGCGCCATGCTCTCCGAGTCCGTTTGCGCGGACTTCGGGTTGTCCGGCTCGGCGAGCCAGCGATGCCCGTGCAGGCTGAACGAGTGGTCCTCCTCGTGCGAGCCGACGACGTGGCGGATCACCACCGGGTCCTTCGGATAGGCCCGGAAGATGGGCGTCGACGGGTCGCCGTGGACGGCGGACGAGAACACGTACGCCGGGTCGCGCTTGGCGCCCGTCTGGCTCTTGTTCGTCCGGATCGGGAACGGCTCGTTGCGGTAGTTGACGGTGTAGCCGCCCTGGTCGGCGCCGTAGTCGTCGGGATGCTCCGGCGGGTCGACGGGCCGGCCGTCCTGGCGCCACATCGGCGTGCGGTCGCCGTAGAACACCGTGAACTCGCGGAAGTCCGGGCCGGTCGGGTTGCGGATGTCCGCCACGGTGCCCGTGCCGTCCGTAGCGGCGCCTGTCTTCGGGTCGTGCCACGTCGCGCCCTGGGGCTCGACGTTCATGGCCGCGTACAGGCCCTTCTGCTGGTGCAGGTTCGCGTACTGGTGGTCGTGGAAGAACACCGTGCGCAGCGCCTGGTCGACGTACCAGCGGTAGCCGTAGGTCTGCCCGGGCATGGCCGCTTGCACGTAGTTCCAGCCGACCGACGTGCCGTCCGAGCCGAGCTGGTCGAACTTCACCAGGTGCACGTGCGTCGAGACCTCCGAGGTCTCGGCCTCCTCCATGAAGACGCCGTCCTTCTTGTTCAGGTGGTCGATCGGCTTGCCCGGGTCGTCGTCCTTGTGCAGGTCGTTGGTCGTGCGCAGCTCGACGCAGTCGCCGACGTTGGCCCGGATCGTGTACGGCTCGGGCTGCTTGGTGCCGTTCCGCACGGCCGCCACCTGGCTCCCCTCCACGTACATCCGGCCCTCGGGGTCCTTCCAGCCGGCGGAGTTGAAGGTGATCGGGACGTCGATGGCGTGCGGGCTGTAACGGCGGACGCGGGCGCCGGCCGGGCACGGGTCGACGAAGCCGGTGCCGGGGGTGTTCGGGTTCAGCGCCGGCAGGTTGTCCTTCTCGAGCTGCGTCGGGCCGCGCGGCGCGTCGCCGGTGCGGCGGATGGACGCGAAGTCGTCCTTGACCACCGCGTACGGCATGCGGAACGCGCGCTGCCCGAGGTCGCCCTCCACGAACAGCGGGAAGCCGGGATGCGTCGCGTCCGGCGCGGCCGTCGTGCCCTCGCGGTCCTTCAGCTCCTTCAGCGGCGCGATCGGCGTGCCGTCCTTGAGCTGCTGCGTGCCGTCGCGCAGGCGGTCGTACGTCCGGAGGTGGCCCCAGAAGCCCTGCGCGAAGTGCGGGTAGAGGTGGCAGTGGAAGATCGAGTCCCCGATCGTCCCGGTCACCGAGCCGGCGCCGCCCTCGATGTCGAGCTCACGGGACTCGCCCGGGCCGATCGACTGGACGTCGTTGCGGTTGGATTTGTGGTTCTTCGGGTCCGCGAACCAGCGCATCGTGTGCTGGTGCCACGGGTGCGTCTCCTTCGCCCCCGGATGGATCACGTGGTACTTGATCGGGTCGCCCTTGTAGGCCTTGGGGATCAGGTTGTCCGTGTCGACGACCAGGCCGTCCTCTGTCGCGCGCGTGAGCGTGCCCTCGTCGCCGAAGACCCACGACTGGAGGTGCGACTCCTCGGACATGCACTTGGCGCCCGGGTCCTCGACGACCTTCTGCTGGCGCTCGTCCCAGCCGTCGCAGAAGTGGTCGGTCGGCTTGATCACGCGGCCGTTCGGGAGCGTGATCTCCTGGCCGTCCGAGGAGCCGCCGGGCGTGTCCTGCACGCCGTCCTCGCCGCGGTGCTCCATGATCGCCCGCAGGCGGTTGCGCAGCGGCTCGGAGCGGTAGTTGATGCCGAACGTCGAGTCCTGCAGCCCTGTGGTCGGGAAGGTCGGGATGTTGCCGTCGCGGTCCTTGACGTCCTCGTTCTCGTCGAGCATGACCATGGCGAACGAGCGGTAGTCGTTGCCGGAGCCGGGGACCTCGATGTCCGCGAACAGCTGCGTCTCGACGGCGCGACCGTCGCTCAGGAGGTCCTCGCCCGTGCGCGGGTTCGTCCACTTCGAGTCCTTCGGATGGACGACGAGCGCCCCGTAGAGCCCGCGCTGCACCGAGGAGTGGTCGGCGGCCGCGGTGTCGAGGTTCGCGGCGTCGACGATCGGCGCCTCGCCCTCGCGGTCGGCGTACCAGGTGTAGGCGATCTCCTGGCCGGCGGCGACGCTCGAGTCGGGGTTGTTGCCCACCGCGGCGCCGTCGGAGGTCTTCGGATCGTGCTGGACGAGGCCGTCGACGCGCATCCCGACCCGGCGGCCCTCGATGTCGTTGCGGAGCTTGACCGTGACGCAGTCGCCGACGTTGGCGCGGATGACGAGCGGCTGCGTCAGGTTCGGGTTGTCGGCCATCTGCTGCTTGCCGATCCGCGCGTCGTCGTTGCGCAGCGCGTAGACGAGGCCGTCCGCGATGTGGTCCCCCCAGCCGTTGACCGGGATGAGCTGCTGGAAGGCGGCGACCTCGTAGGTGACGCTGCGGGCGCCGGCCGGGCAGTCGCCGGCCTGGCCGATGGCGCTCGTGGCGCCGAGCCCGGGGAGCTGCGGG
>DATMVH010000434.1:0-11931 GCA_035563395.1 Solirubrobacteraceae bacterium | reverse complement strand
CGACGCGTTCCCGCCCGCCGAGCTCGCCGAGGCCGAGGGCACCGACGCGTCGCTCGTGATCCAGGCGCCCGACAACACGCGCGCGCTCGCCGGCGTCCCGCCGGAGCGCATCGCGCGCGCCGCCCGCGCCCGCCGGGCCGTGCGCGAGGCGGGTCTGCGCCGGCGCTGGTGCGGGACGTTCTGGCCCACGCCGGCGGCCGCGCAGCAGGCGGGGATGGGCACGGCCGAGTTCGCCGCCTTCGTCCGCCGCGCGACGTTCCTCGACCAGGACGATCCCGTCGCGGCGTGGACGGAGCTCTCGACGCGGCAGGCCGCGCTGATCGCCCGCCTGGCCGGCGCGCGCGAGCTCCACATCGAAGCGGACGGCACCGACCTGCGGCTGCGCGTCGACGGCCGCACGTGGGTGAACTCCGACGGCAAGCGCAACATGCCGTCCGGCGAGGTCTTCACCGGCCCGCACGAGGAATCCGCGGAGGGCTCGCTGCGCGTCACGATCCCCTCCAGCCCGCGGGGGGTCGCGGTCGAGGGCGTCGAGCTGACGTTCCGCGAGGGACGCGTGGTCGATGCGCGCGCGGGCGTCGGCGAGGAGTACCTGCTCGCCACGCTCGACACCGACCCGGGCGCGCGGCGGCTCGGCGAGCTCGGCATCGGCACCAACCTGGGGATCGACCGCCCCGTCGGCGCGATCCTGTTCGACGAGAAGATCGGCGGGACGGTGCACCTCGCGCTCGGCTCCTCGTATCCGGAGACCGGCGGCACGAACGAGTCGGCCGTGCACTGGGACCTGATCGTCGACATGCGCCGCGGCGGGCGGCTGAGCGCCGACGGCGAGGTCGTCCAGGAGGACGGCGTGTTCGTCGGGGCCCGGCCGGCCGGGTCCTAGGAGCGGCTCGGCTCCGTCTCGGGCGGCGCCTGGAGGAAGCGAAGCAGCTCGCCGACCGTGTGATGGCGGTGCTGCGGGTGGCGGAGCGGGAGCTCGCCGTGCACCTCGTAGTGGTTGCGGCGTCCGACGCGGGTCTTGGTGACGTAGCCGGCTTCCTCCAGCTCGCCGACGATCTGCGCGGCCGTCCGTTCGGTGATGCCGACGGTGGCGGCGATGTCTCGCAGGCGTGTGCTCGGGTCATCGGCGATGCAGGCGAGCACATGCGCGTGATTCGTGACGAACCGCCATGTATGATACTCGTCTTCAGAACTCGACTTCATGAATGCGTACACCGTATTTTCCGTTTCAGGCACAGACAGTACACGTCCGAGCGGCCGGCGATCTCCGCCCGGCCCGGCGCGTGCGCGGCGCGTCTGCTGCCCGCCGGACGACCTCGGCGTGCGCACCGCTTTCGACGACGGAGGACCACACCATGGATGTCCACAGGCTCCCGGACGCAGTCGCGGAATCAGGGTCCAACGGCGGTCCGAAGCCCGCGGTCGTCAGGGGGAGTGACATCGTGCGCCGCTACGGCGAGGGAGACACGGCGGTCGACGCCCTGCGGGGCGTGTCGGTCGACATCGCCCGGGGCCGGCTCACCGCCGTGATGGGGCCGTCGGGCTCGGGCAAGTCGACGCTCATGCACATCCTCGCCGGCCTTGACAAGCCGACCTCGGGCGAGGTGTCGGTGGCCGGCGTCGAGGTGACGGCGCTGGACGACACGGCGCTGACGAAGCTGCGCCGCGACCACATCGGCTTCATCTTCCAGTTCTTCAACCTGCTGCCGATGCTCACGGCGGCCGAGAACATCGTGCTGCCGCTGAAGCTGGCCGGCGGCAAGCCCGATCCGGCCTGGCTCGCGGAGCTGGTCGACAAGGTCGGGCTCGCGGACCGTCTCGGCCATCGCCCGGCGGAGCTGTCGGGCGGCCAGCAGCAGCGGGTCGCGGTCGCGCGCGCGCTCGTGTCGCGCCCGAGCGTGATGTTCGCCGACGAGCCGACGGGGAACCTGGACTCGACCACCGGCGGCGAGATCCTCGCGCTGCTCCGCGACTCGGTCGACTCGCTGGGCCAGACGACGGTGATGGTGACCCACGACGCCCACGCGGCGGCGATCGCCGACCGGGTGCTGTTCCTCGCCGACGGCCGGATCGTGCGCGACCTCGGACGCTCGACGGCGCACGAGATCCTCGACGCGCTGGAGGCGGTGACCCAGCGATGATCGCCGTCGCGCTGAAGGGGCTCCTGGGCCGCAAGGTCCGCGCCCTGCTCACCGCGCTGGCCGTCGTGATCGGCGTGACCATGGTGAGCGGCACCCTGGTTCTGACCGACACGATTCAGAAGGGGTTCGACGGCGTCTTCACGGCCTCCTACGAGCAGACCGACGCGGTGATCGCCGGCAAGGAGATCGTCGAGGGATCCCAGAGCGGTCCGGCGACGGTGCCCGAGTCGCTGCTCGCGCAGGTCCGGGCGCTGCCCGAGGTCGAGGCGGCCGGCGGCACCATCTCGCCCGTGGCGTCGAACAAGGCCGAGATCTTCGGCCGCGACGGCAAGCCGGTGGGCTCGGACGGCGCGCCGCGGTTCGGGCTCGGCACGGACGCGTCCCAGCCCCAGTTCAGCCCGTTCAAGCTGACGGCCGGCACGTGGCCGGAGGGACCGGGGCAGGTCGCGATCGACGCCGGCACCGCGGCCGCCGAGAGCTTCGAGGTGGGCGACACCGTGGCCGTGTCCACGCTCGGAGCCAAGCGCCGCTACGAGCTGACCGGCATCGCGACCTTCGGTACCGTCGACTCGCTGGGCAGCGCGACGATGGCGATCTGGGACCTCCCGACCGCCCAGACGCTGCTGGACAAGCAAGGCCGCTTCGACGGCATCTCGGTCGCCGCCGAGGAGGGCGTCTCGCCGGACGAGCTGATCGGCGCCGTGCGGCCGCTCGTCCCGGCGAGCCTGGAGGTCAAGGACGCCGAGCAGCAGGCGGCGGCGGACGCCGAGGAGACGAACGTCATCGTCAACGCCATCCGCTACTTCCTGCTGGGCTTCGGCGCCATCGCGCTGTTCGTCGGCGCGTTCGTGATCTTCAACACCCTGTCGATCACCGTCGCCCAGCGCACGCGCGAGTTCGCGACGCTGCGCACCCTCGGGGCCGCCCGCAAGCAGGTCATGCGCTCCGTCGTCGTCGAGGGGCTGGTGATCGGGCTGCTGGCCTCGGTGATCGGGCTCTTCGCCGGGTTCGGCCTCGCCAAGCTGCTGACCGCGCTCGGCGGCGAGCTCCCGGAGGCCGGGATGGTGTTCGCGCTGCGGACGGTCCTCGTCTCGCTCGCGCTCGGCACCGTGATCACGCTGCTGGCGAGCGTCGTCCCGGCGCTGCGCGCCACCCGAGTGCCGCCGATCGCGGCGGTCCGCGAGGGCTCGACCCTCCCGCCGTCGCGCTTCGCCGCGCATTCGCTCAAGCTGGCCGTCGGCGTGATCGCGGCGTCCGTCGCCGCGATCAGCGTCGGCATCTTCGCCGGCGGACTCGGCACGCTGGCGGTCGTCCTCCTGCTCGTGGGCGGCATCGTGGCCCTCTTCGTGGGCGTGGCGCTGGCCGCCCCGCACATGGTGAAGCCGCTGACGGGTCTCGTGGGTCTCCCGGCGCGTCGCAGCGGCGGCGTCGCCGGCGAGCTCGCCAGCGCAAACTCCGTGCGCAATCCCGGCCGCACCGCCTCGACCGCCGCGGCACTGATGATCGGGCTCACCCTCGTCACCGTCGTCGCGGTGCTCGGCGCCGGCATGCGCACCACCGTCGAGTCCGCCGTGTCCGACCAGGTCGACGCGCCGTACATCGTGGACGGGACGGACGGCGCGCCGTTCGAGGCGGCAGAGGGCGACGCGCTCGCCCGCGTGCCGGGCGTCGACACCGCCTCCCACGTCCGCATCGACAAGGCGCTCGTGGCCGGCGACGAGCAGGACGTGACCGGCGTGGACCCGGCGACGATCGCGCGGTTCTACACGTTCGCCTGGACCGAGGGCTCCGACGCGGCGGTTCGCCGACTGGACGACGGCGGCGCGCTCGTGACGCAGACCTACGCCGACGACCACAACGTCGCGGTCGGTGAGCGGCTCGACATCCAGACCGCATCGGGCGACAAGCGCACCGTCGTCGTCCGGGGGATCTACGACCCGCCCGAGATCGAGCAGATGCTCGGCTCGATCACCATCGGCCGGCAGGCGTTCGACGACGTCTTCCCCCAGCCCAAGAACAAGTTCACGTTCCTCGACGCCCCCGCGGACGCCCACCAGGCCCTCACCGCGGCGGCCGCCGACTTCAGCGACGCCGCGGTGCACACCGGCGCGGCCTTCGCGAAGGACTACACGGAGGGCTTCTCCGGCTTCCTCAACTTCCTCTACGTCCTGCTGGCGTTCTCGGTCGTCGTGAGCCTCTTCGGGATGGTCAACACCCTCGTCCTGAGCGTGTTCGAGCGCACGCGCGAGCTCGGGATGCTCCGGACCATCGGGATGACGCGCCGCCAAGCCCGCCGCATGATCCGCCACGAGAGCATCATCACCGCGCTGATCGGCGCCGCGCTGGGGCTGCCGCTCGGCATCTTCCTCGCGCTGCTCGTGACGCAGGCGCTGTCGCAGTACGACATCGCGGTCTCGATCCCGCTTCCGGAGCTCGTGGCGTTCACGCTCGTCGCCATCCTCGCCGGGCTCGGGGCGGCGATCGTCCCCGCTCGCCGCGCCTCACGGCTCAACGTGCTCGACGCCCTGCACTACGAGTGACCGCATGGCATCCGGCCTGACCGCTGAGGACCCTTCCGGCGCGGGCGCCATCCGCCCCTGCCGCGACGGCGAGCGCGAGGCCATCCTCGCCATCGTCAACGCCGCCGCCGAGGCGTACCGCGGCGTCATCCCGGCCGACCGCTGGCACGAGCCGTACATGTCGCGCGCCGAGCTCGACCGCGAGATCGCCGCCGGCGTCGCGTTCTGGGGCTACGAGGCCGAGGGCGCGCTGCTCGGCGTGATGGGCGTGCAGCCGGTGCGCGACGTCGAGCTCATCCGCCACGCCTACGTCGACCCGGCCAGCCAGGGCCGCGGGATCGGCGGCGCGCTGCTCGAGCACCTCGCGTGGCCGGCGGCGCGGCGGATGCTCGTCGGCACCTGGGCGGCCGCGGAGTGGGCGATCCGGTTCTACCGCCGCCACGGCTTCGAGCCGGTCCCGCGCGACCGCACGGCCGCGCTGCTGCGGGCGTACTGGACCATCCCCGACCGTCAGATCGAGACCTCGGTGGTGCTGGCGCGGCCGCCGTTCGTCGGCGCCGCGCCACTCTCGAAGTGCCGCAGGACCGTGCTCATGTCACCGCTGTAGGTGTCGATCCGCGCGCACATCGCGTCCTCCTGTGCATCGACGGTCATGGCCGGGCGACTCGACCGCCCGCCGCAGGCGGCGCATGCCGGCGAGCCAGCGGTCGTAGTCGGAGGTCTTGCGGCGGAAGAACTCGAGGACCTCGGGGTGCGGCAGGATCAGGAAGCGCTCCTCGGCGAGCCCATCGACCACGGCGGCCGCCACGTCGGCGGGCGTGAGCACCCCGCCGGCCGAGCGGACGCTCGCCGCCGCGGCGGTGTCCATCCCGGCCGCGAGCATCGGCGTGTCGACGCCCATCGGGCACACGCAGGCGACGTGGACGCCGCGGTCGCCGTAGGTCACGGACAGCCACTCGGCGAAGGCGACGGCCGCGTGCTTGGTCACGCAGTACGGCGCGACGCCGATCTGGGTGAGCAACCCGGCGGCCGACGCCACGGCGACGAAGCAGCCCTCGCCCCGCTCCAGCCAGCCCGGCACGAGCAGCCGGGCGGCCACGACGTGGGCGCGCACGTTGACCGCGAAGGCGAGGTCCCACGTGTCGTCCGGCGTCTGCTCGTCGCCGCCGACGGCGACGCCGGCGTTGGCGAAGAACGCGTCGACGGGCCCGAAGGCGTCCTCCGCCCGGGCGAGCACGGCCCGCAGCGCGGCCTCGTCGGTCACGTCGCAGCCGACGCCGATCGCGCGGTCGCCGAGGTCGCGCGCCACCGCCTCCGCGCCCGCGCCGTCGAGGTCGGCCACGACCACGCCCGCGGCGTCCTCGGCCACGACGCGGCGCGCGAGCGCCGTCCCGATCCCCGACGCGCCCCCGGTGACGACGGCGACCCGGCCCGACAGCCGCATGTCAGGCGGCGCGCCGGTACAGCGACACGACGGCGGCCCCGCCGAGCCCGATGTTGTGCTGCAGCGCGTGCTCGGCGCCGTGCACCTGGCGTGCGCCGGCCTCGCCGCGCAGCTGCCAGGTCAGCTCGGCGCACTGCGCCAGGCCGGTCGCCCCGAGCGGATGGCCCTTGGAGATGAGCCCGCCCGACGGGTTGACCACCCACCGGCCCCCGTAGTCGACGTCCCCCTCGTCGACCAGCCGGCCGGCCTCGCCCTCCTCGCAGAGCCCGAGCGCCTCGTAGGAGATGAGCTCGTTGGACGCGAAGCAGTCGTGCAGCTCGATCACCTGGACGTCCTCCGGCCCGACCCCGGCGAGCTCGTAGACCTCGTCGGCGGCCTTCTTGGTCATCTGCGCGCCGACGATGCTGCGCGCGCTCCGGTCCGCGAAGGTGGACTCGAGGTCGGTGACCATCGACTGCGCGACGATCTCGATCGCCCGGCCGGCCATGCCGTTCCGCTCGTCGAGGAAGCGCTCGCCGACGACGATCGCGGCCGCGGACCCGTCCGACGTGGGCGAGCACTGCAGCCGGGTGAGCGGATCGTGGACCATCGGCGAGGCCAGGATCTCGTCGAGCGTGTACTCGTCCTGGAACTGCGCGAAGGGGTTGTCGACCGAGTGCCGGTGGTTCTTCTCGGCGATCTTGGCGATCTGCTCCCGCGTGGTCCCGAACAACCGCATGTGCTCCCGGCCGGCGTTGCCGAACAGCTGCGCGGCGAACGGGCTCCGCTCCTCCGGGACCAGCTCGTACATCGCCTCGATGTGCTTGTCCATCGGATTGACGCGGTCGGGGAAGTGCATCTTCAGCGAGCCGCGCTCCATCTTCTCGAAGCCCACCGCCAGCACGCAGTCGGCCAGGCCGCCGGCCACGAGCGCGCGGGCGAGGTACAGCGAGGAGGAGCCGGTGGAGCAGTTGTTGTTGACGTTGATGATCGGGACGCCGGTCAGCCCGAGCTCGTACACCGCGCGCTGGCCGGCCGTCGAGTCGCCGTACACCCAGCCGGCGCAGACGTGCTCGACGTCGGCGTAGCTGACGCCCGCGTCCTCGAGCGCCTTGGTGGCGGACTCGCGCACCATGTCCGGGTAGTCCCACTCGCGCCGGCCCGGCTTCTCGAACTTCGTCATGCCCACGCCGGCGACGAACGCCTTGCCGGGACTACAGCGCGCGCGTGTACGAGCGGTCACTCGTAGCCCGTGAACGGCTCGGTCTCGAACCGGCTGCCGTCGGCGCGCTTCTCGAAGACGTGCGTGATGCGGACCGCGGACTCGACCCGCTCGACGCGGCTCTCGACCAGCTCGACGTCGGGATCGTCCCCCAGGCCGAGCTCGTTCAGCCGCGCCGCCTCGGCCCGCGCCACGTCGCCGGGCGTCGGGCGGCTCTCGGGGTAGGCGTCCTCGTGGTGGCGGATCAGGGCCTGCCAGTGCTCGTCGCCGGCGCGTTCGATCGAGGCGCGGACGTCGTTCCGGTTCAACGCCATGGCCGGCCCGTCACCGCCCCTGGTGGATGTCGTCGACCCACTCCACCTGCTGCGGGTTCGGCTCCACGTCGGGCAGGTCGAGGTTCACCACGACGGGGTCCTGACCGGACCGGACGACGACGCAGGCCAGCGGCCGGGCCGCTTCCGCGTTGATCTCCTGGTGCGGGACGTACGGCGGGACGTAGATGAAGTCGCCCGGATCCGCCTCGGCGACGTACTCCAGGCGCTCGCCCCAGCGCATCCGCGCGCGGCCCGAGACGACGTAGATGACGCTCTCGACCGGCCCGTGGTGATGCGCCCCGGTCTTGGCGTCCGGCTCGATGTCGACCGTGCCCGCCCAGAGCTTCTCCGCGCCCGCACGCGCGGTCGTGACGGCCGCGGCGCGCGTCATCCCCGGCGTCTGCGGCGTGTCGGTGTCGAGCTCGCCGGAGCGGACGATGCGGACGCCCCGGGTGCGCCAGTCGGTCGCCATGGGTGGAGTATCCCGCAAGCGCCGACCGCGGTGAACCGCTCAGAGCGCGACACCGAGCCGGCGGGCGGCGTCGGGGGCCTGCCGGCGGCTGCGGACGTCGAGCTTGCCGAGGATCGCCGAGACGTGGTGGTCCGCCGTCTTCGGCGAGATGAACAGGCGCTCGGCGAGCTCGGCGTTGGTGAGCCCCTCGTCGAGGAGGCGGAGGACCTCGAGCTGCCGGGCGGTGAGGCCGGCCGGATTCGCGAGCGTGGTCGTCCGCCGGCGCGCGGGGATGTCCGCGACGCCCCGGACGCGCAGGTCGCGGCGGACCTTGGCCGCGACGGCGTCGGCGCCGAGGCGGTCGAGGAGCGCGAGGCCCGCGGCGGCGTGCTCGGCCGTGCCGGCGTCGACGAGTGCGAGCGCCTGCTCGTAGGGCGCGCCGAGGTCCGCCCACGCGTCAGCGGCCTCGAGCGGCCGGCCCGACAGCAGGAGCCGGTGCGGGGCCGCGAGCGGCACCGCCGAGCAGTCGGTCGAAAGGCCGAGCCGCCACAGCCACACCGCGAGGTCGCCCGCCGACCACTCGATCCCCTCGACGTCCCGCAGGTGCGCGGGCGCCGCGTCGAGCCGGCGATCGGCGCGGCCGTGGAGCCAGGCCTGCTCGGCGAGCGCGGCGAGCGCCGGCAGGAGCCGGAGCGGCTCGCCCAGCTCCCGGGCCAGTGCGAAGGCATCGTCGAGATCGGGGCCGGGAGGGTCGTCGCCCCGGCGCAGCGCGACGAGCCCGCGCACCAGGTGCGGCCACACGCACGCGACCGGCGCGGCGTCGCCTTGCAGGACCTCGGCGGCATCCGCGACGGCCGCCGGCCAGTTCCCGCGCAGGAGCGCCAGCCGGCCGCGCACGCCCGTCTGCCACACGAGGCAGATCGGGACGTCGCGCTCGCGCGTCAGCGGCAGGCTCACCGTCAGCACGTGCTCGGCGTCGCGGAGCCGGCGCTGCTCGACGTCGAGGTACGCGACGTTGCTGTAGCCCGACGAGTAGATCTCGTCGAAGAACTCGGCGTCGCGCGCGATCAGCGACAGGACGCGTTCGCGACCCCGCTCGTCCCCGCGCATGGTCGCCACGACCCCGTCGATGATGCGCAGGCGCACGTCGAGCGGGCGATTCCCCGCCTGGTCGGCGATGACACGACCGCGGTCGTGGAACGTCTGCGCGCGGCCCACCTCGCTGGTCTGCAGGGCGAGGTACGCCTGCATGGCGTAGGCGTGCCCGAGTCCGACGGGGTCGCCGGCGCGCTCGAGCACCGAGACCGCGGTCGCGGCG
This sequence comes from Solirubrobacteraceae bacterium, assembly GCA_035563395.1. GTDB lineage: Bacteria > Actinomycetota > Thermoleophilia > Solirubrobacterales > Solirubrobacteraceae > DASQMT01. The sequence continues at coordinate 2,543 of DATMVH010000434.1, read as the reverse complement.
TGGCGCTCGGCGACGGCCCGGTTCGCGTTGTACCAGCGATACACGGACAAGGCGCGATGATTTGCGCCGACGCCGCCCGCGTCGCCGGCCTGCTCGCGCAGGCGCATGGCCTGCTCGGACGCCTCGATGGCCGCTTGCAGGCGGTCCGTGAGGTACAGCTCCTCCGCGCGCAGCTCGAGGAGCTCCGCCCGCTCGGAGGGGGTCGCCGGCGCACCGCGCTCGGCCGCGAGCGCGAAGAAGTCGGCCGCTTGCGTATGCGCGCCCGCGCGCGCCGCGGCGAGGCCGGCCAGCGACGCGTAGCGCAGCACCCGGGCCTCGTCACCGGCACCCAGCGCGTGGTGCGCCAGCACGGCGGGGTCGGCGGTTCCGAGCGCCTCGAGGGCGTCGACCATCCGCGCGTGCAGCTCGACCTCCCCGCCCGGCGGGATCGCGCTCGCGATCGCCACGCGGCAGAGCTCGTGGCGGAAGGCCAAGCCACGGCGGCCGCGCCGGATCAGCCCCGTCTCGTCGAGCGCGCGCAGCTGCCGGAGGCCGAGCCCGAGCGTCCGCAGCGCCTGGTCCGGCACCGCCTGCGGCGCGCAGGCGAGCAGGTCGAGGAACTCGCGGGCGTCCGGGTCGAGGCCGTGCGTCCGCCCCAGCACCGCGTCGCGGATCGTGGCCGGCAGCGCCCCGTCCTCCCCGCCGGCCAGCACCTCGCCGGCGAAGAACGGGTTGCCCCCGGTCCGCGCGTGCAGCGCCGCCGCGTCGATGGGCCGGTCGCCGATCATCGCCGCGATGCCGTCGACGCTCAGCGGGCGGAGCGACAGGCGGAGGACGTCGGGGCTTCGCGCCGCGTCCGCGAGCAGCGCGCGGAGGGGATGCGCCGCCCCGACCTCGTCGTCGCGGAACGTGCCGATCACCAGCGAGCGCGTCGACGACATGCGCCGCAGCAGGAACCGCAGCAGGTCGAGCGTGCCGCTGTCGGCCCAGTGCAGGTCGTCGACCACGAGCACGTGCCGCGCCACCGAGAGCCGCTCCAGCACGGCCGCGAAGAGCTCATGGGCGGCGGCCGCGTCGGCCAGCAGCTCGGGGACCCGCCCGCCGAGCTCGGCGCCGACGTCGTGGAGCGGCCCGAGCGGCCGCGGCGTGGTGAGCGGATCGCAGTGCCCCCAGAGCGCCGCGGCCTCGTCCGCCACCGCGTCGGCGAACGCCCGGACGAGGGCCGTCTTGCCGATGCCCGACTCCCCTCCGACGAGCACCATCGACCCCATGCCCCGCGCACGACGCCACTGAGCCGCGACTCTGGTGAGCTCGGACTCCCGCTCGACGAGCTTCACCGGGCCATCGTAATGGAGCGCCGGGGGCGCGTCGGGAGCCGCCGGCACGAAGATGGGGAGCCGTTCCCGATGACGCCCGGCTCGCCGTGCCGCACCGTACCCGTCCGAGGCCGGTCACGGGGATCGGCCCGGACGATCACGAGGAGCGTCACCATGCAGAAGTTCATCATCGAGCGGCACGTGCCGGGCGCCGGCGAGCTCACCGCCGAGCAGCTGCGCGAGATCGCCACGACGTCGAACGCCGCCGTCGCGTCGCTGCAGGTTCCCTACCACTGGCACGAGAGCTTCGCCGCGGGCGACACGATCTACTGCGTGCACTCCGCCGAGTCCGCCGACGTCATCTACGAGCACGCCCGCCGCGGCGGCTTCCCGGCCGACAAGGTGACCGCCGTGGGGGGCACGTTCGGCCCCGAGACGGCGAGCACCTGATCCGCTACGGGGTGCGGCGGGCGTCACATGGGGTAGGAGACCCGACCGGAACGCACTCGACGGAGGAAGGATCGAGAGAACGATGACATCTGTGCTCCACGTCGCGACGACCGGCTCGGACACGGCCGACGGCTCCGAGGCGAGCCCGTTCCGGACCATCAACCGAGCCGCCGCCGTGGCGCGGCCCGGCGACACGGTCGTCGTCCACGCCGGTGAGTACCGCGAGTGGGTGACGCCGCGTCGCGGCGGGCTGAGCGACCGGCGGCGCATCACCTACGAGGCGGCCGACGGGGAGCACGTCGTCATCAAGGGGTCGGAACGGCTGACGGGATGGGAGCCCGTCGAAGGGACGGTGTGGAAGGCGGTCGTCCCCAACTCGGTGTTCGGCGACTTCAACCCGTTCGCGGAGGAGATCGAGGGCGACTGGATCGTCTACGCCGAGAAGGACTCCCCGCGCAAGCACCTCGGCGACGTGTACCTCGACGGGCGGAGCTTCTACGAGGTGGTGAGCGTCTCGGAGGTGTCCGATCCGCAGCTGCGGACCGAGGTCGTCGATGACTGGACCGGGACGACCGACCGCGTCCGCGACCCCGAGCAGACCCGCTACGTCTGGTACGCCGAGGTGGGCGCCGAGGAGACGACGATCTGGGCGAACTTCCAGGGCGCCGACCCGAACCGGGAGCTCGTCGAGATCAACGTGCGCCGGTCGGTCTTCTACCCCACCGACCACCACATCGACTACATCACCGTGCGCGGGTTCGAGCTGGCGCACGCCGCGTGCCCGTGGACGCCGCCGAC
>DATMVH010000433.1:0-2438 GCA_035563395.1 Solirubrobacteraceae bacterium | reverse complement strand
GACCTCGCCGCGGCGCTCCGCCGGCTCGCGGCCGCGCCGGATGCGGGCGCGGCCACGGCGGCGCGCGACGAGGCGCTCGCCATCCTCGAGGGCACGCCGCTCCCCGGCCGTCCGTACTCCGGGATCCCCCTCCTGAACTGGAACGCGCCGGCCAAGGTCAAGACGGTCCGCGCGGGCGACACGGTCGAGGTCCGGGAGGTGCGCTTCCCCGGCCACGCGATCAGCGACACGTGGCTGCTCGAGTTCGAGGACCCGTCGCAGCCCTACAGCATCCGCTACCGGATCAGCGAGCTCGGCGGCGTGGCCGGCGGCGAGCTGCAGCCGACGCCGCTGCTGGCGGACGGCGACACCCGCCTCGGCGCCGTCCACAGCACGGTGCTCCCCCTCATGCCGGCGGAGCTCGCCACGGGCACCCGCGACTGGAGCCGCTTCACGACGAGGCGCGGGCATCCCCGCCCCGGCGTGCCGGAGTCCTCGCGCCTGGCGGAGCAGGTCGTCGAGGTCCGCATGCCCGCGCCGCGCCTGACCCGCGCGATCCTCCAGCCCAGCAAGGGCCCGCACGCGCCGTCGTCCTTCACCCTCGCGCCGGCCACCGGCGCGCGGCTCGCCGCCGCGCAGGCCGCGTTCGGCTTCTCCGGCGCGGAGCCCACCGAGGCCGAGCGCACCTCCGCGATCGAGCGGCTCGCCGAGACGGCGCCCGAGCGCCAGCTCTGGGCCGACCTGCGCGCGCTCCCGGCAGCCGGAGCCGGCGACTTCCTCGAGCGGGCGCGCGCGCTCGGGGAGCAGGACGCGGTGCTCGTCGACGCGATGCGCACGCGCGGCGCGCTGCCCGGCGGCGCGGGCGCCGACGCGGACGCCGACCTCACGCTCCTGCTGCAGAACGGCGAGACGTACGTGTCGCGGACGCGGCTGCGGCGGCCGGCGTCCGGCCGCCTGCAGGTCCGCGTCGTCAACCGCGACGGCTTCGGCCGCAGCGTGTCCGCCATCGCGCTGCACGCCCGCACGGCCGTCCGCGGCGCGGAGGACTGGGGGCGCTTCGCCTGGACGCCGCTCGCCGGCGCTCCCGTCGCCGCCGGCGACAGCGCGCTCGTGACGTTCGACGTGCCGGCGGGCGCCTTCGGCCTGTGGGTCGGCGACGGCGAGACGGGCGACCAGGCGGCGACGATCGTGGAGCTCGAGCACGGCCCGCCCGTGGCCAGCATCGCCCCCACGGCGGGCGTCGGCGACGGTCCGCTGCACCAGGCGATCGACGCGAACGGGGACCACTGGATCACGCTGTCGGGCGCGGACGCGATCGTGCGACTCACGCCCGCCGCCGACCTCGCGCAGAGCTCCCGCCGCGTCTCGCTGATCCCCGGCGGCCGGCACACGCCGACGGCGCCGCAGCAGCCGCTCGAGCCGACCGACGTCGCCGTCGACCACCGCGGGGTGGTTTGGAGCACGCTCGCGCTCGGCAACGCGATCGCGCGGATCGACCCGGCGCTCACCCGCGACGGGACGACGGACGGCGTGCGCGTCTACCGGCTCCCGGCGTGCGGCCCGGAGGAGTGTCCGGCGATCTTCCCGCCGGAACCCGGCGCCCCGCCGACGCGCCAGCCGCTGCAGATGAAGGTCACGCAGGACGCGCAGGGCAACACGCTCGTCTGGTACACGCAGGCCAACGCCGACCGGATCGGCCTCCTCCGCGTCGCTGCGGACGGCCGCGAAGTCGGGCAGGCGCAGTTCAGCTGCGGCTGCCAGGCGCCGTTCGGGATCGCGCTCGACCAGGCCGGCGACGTGTGGTTCACCGAGGGCGTCACGAACCGCATCGGGCGGCTCACGCCGGACCCGGCGCGCCCGTACGCGGCGGCCGGCGCGCGCCTGCGCCACTACCGGGTGCCGAGCGGCGTGCTGCTCGAGGAGCCCGAGCTGTCGCCGATCCCGGTCGTCACCTCCAACCCGCACTCCATCGCGATCGACCGGCGCGGGCTCGTCTGGTTCACGGAGAGCGCCACCGCCAAGCTCGGCGTCCTCGACCCCGAGGCGGCGGTTCCGGACACGCCGGCCGGGATCGCCGAGTTCGAGTTGCCCAGAACGGACTTCGGCACCGCCGCGAACCCCGCCGACCTGACGATCGACCGCGCGGGCACGGTGTTCTGGGCCGACGAGTACGGCGACATCGTCGGCACGTTCGTCGCGACGGGTGCGCGCGAGTCGTGGCGCGCCGGGCGCGCGTTCCGGCCGGCGGCGCGGCGCAGCCTGACGGACTCGCCGCTCGTCGACCCGGCGGGCGACCTGTGGTTCCTCGAGGCCGGCGCCGACCGCATCACGCGCATCGGCGGCGTGAGCGCCGGCAACCCGACGGTGGCGCCGCGCCCGGACGTCACCGTCGACCTCGCCGCCGACACCGTCGCGATCACGGACCTGGCGGAGGCGGCGACGGTCGACGTGAGCGTGCG
>DATMVH010000432.1:0-2831 GCA_035563395.1 Solirubrobacteraceae bacterium | reverse complement strand
CTCGCCGTCCGCCGCGTCGGCGGGCGTGGCGTGCAGCACCGTCTGCCCGCGCCGCGTCAGGGCCGCCGCGAGCGCCGCGGTGAGCTCCCCGGGAGGTCCGATCACGAGCGCGTCCATGCTTTCCGGGACACCGTTCGCGGTCCGGGCATTCCCGGGGACCGCGGCGGGAACAAGCGATCCCACGATGCCGCTGCCCATCGAGGACTACGCCCTGATCGGCGACACCCAGACGGCGGCGCTCGTCGGCCGCGACGGCTCGATCGACTGGCTGTGCCTGCCGCGCTTCGATTCTCCCGCCTGCTTCGCGGCGCTGCTCGGCGACGAGTCGCACGGGCGCTGGCTCGTCGCCCCCGCCGGCGGCGTCCGCCGCGTCGAGCGGCGCTACCGGCCCGGCACGCTCGTGCTCGAGACCGACTTCCACACCGAGGACGGCGTCCTGCAGGTGGTCGACTCGATGCCGATCCGCGACGAGGCGCCGGACGTCGTGCGCGTCGCGCGCTGCCTGGAAGGCCGCGTGCCCGTGCGGATGGAGCTCGTCCTGCGCTTCGACTTCGGCCACATCGTGCCGTGGGTGCGCCGCTACGAGGACTCCGGGCTCGTGGCCGTCGCCGGGCCCGAGGCGGTGCACCTGATCCCGGGCCGGCCGACGCGCGGCAAGGACCTCACGACCGTGGCGGAGTTCGAGCTCGACGCCGGCGACGACGTGGCTTTCGTGCTCACGTGGTTCCCGTCGCACGAGCCCGTGCCCGACCCCGTCGACGGCGTCGCCGCCACGGAGGACACGACGCGCTGGTGGCAGGAGTGGTCGGGCCGTTCCGAGGTCTCCGACCTCGTGCAGCGCAGCCTCATCACCCTCAAGGCGCTCACCTACGCGCCGACCGGCGGCATCGTCGCCGCGCCCACCACGTCGCTGCCCGAGCAGCTCGGGGGTGTCCGCAACTGGGACTACCGGTTCTGCTGGGTGCGCGACGCGACCCTCACCTTGCAGTCGCTCCTCTACGGCGGCTACGTCGACGAGGCGCGCGCGTGGCGGGACTGGCTGCTGCGCGCGGTCGCCGGCTCGCCGGGCGAGATGCAGATCATGTACGGCCCGGCCGGCGAGCGACGCCTCACCGAGCTCGTGCTGGACTGGCTCCCGGGCTACGAGGGCGCGGCGCCCGTGCGGATCGGCAACGCCGCCGCGGCGCAGTTCCAGCTCGACGTCTACGGGGAGCTGATGGACGCCATGCACCAGGCGCGCCTCGGCGGGCTCGAGCCGGACGAGGCGGCCTGGCGGCTGCAGGTCGCGCTCATGAACTATCTCGAGGGCGCCTGGGACGAGCCCGACGAGGGCATCTGGGAGGTCCGCGGCCCGCGCCGGCACTTCACCCACTCCAGGGTCATGTGCTGGGTGGCCTTCGACCGCGCCGTCCGCACGGTCGAGGAGACGGGGCTCGACGGCGCCGTGGACCGCTGGCGCGCGGCGCGGGAGGCCGTGCACCGCGAGGTGTGCGAGCGCGCGTGGGACCCGGACCGCCGCACCTTCACGCAGGCCTACGGCGAGCGCGGGCTCGACGCCGCCACGCTCCTCATCCCGACGGTCGGCTTCCTGCCGCCGCGCGACGAGCGGGTGGTCGGGACCATCGAGGCGATCCAGCGCGACCTCTGCCGGGACGGCTTCGTGCTCCGCTACGACACGGCGATGGGCGACGACGGCCTGCCGCCCGGGGAGGGCGCGTTCCTGCCCTGCACGTTCTGGCTCGTCGACGACCTGATCCTGCTCGGGCGCCACGGCGAGGCGCGCGAGCTCTTCGAGCGCTTGACCGCGCTGTGCAACGACGTCGGGCTGCTTTCGGAGGAGTACGACCCGGCGGCGCGGCGGCTCGTCGGCAACTTCCCGCAGGCCTTCAGCCACGTCGGGCTCGTCAACAGCGCCTTGAACCTCGACCGCGCGCAGGCCACGCCTGCCGAGGCCCGCGCGCAGTGAGCCGCGCGGCGCCTGCCGTCAGGGTCTCGTGCCCCAGGCCTGCCAGAGCAGCGGCTGGCAGGTGATGGTTCCGGGCGCGCCCAGGTGGTCCGCCACCTGGGCGACGTGGTCGTCGAGCTCGTCGGCGGTCCGGCCCGCGCCGCCGAGGAGCGGCTCCCGCAGCAGCGCGCACGGCGTCAGCCCGAAGGTGTGGTAGGAGTCGCCCGCGTGCGTGACCCGCGCCGTCGGGCGGGCCTCGACGTCCCGCAGGCCGGCGTCGCGCAGCAGGCGCCCGGTGCGCCGTCCGATCTCGAAGTCCCTCCCGGTGCGGGGATAGACGGCGACGATCTCCGCGCGCAGGCGCTCGAAGGCCGGATGCTGCGGGTCGCACGCCACCGCCCGCGCGTCCGGCTCCTGCAGGGCCACCGTCCCGCCCGGGCGCGTCAGGCGCGCCATCTCGGCGACCGCCCGCTCGGGCTCGGTCGGGTTCAGGAGGAGCGCCCGCGCGTGGACGAGGTCGAAGGAGCCCTCCGGCAGTCCGGTGCTCGCGGCGTCGCTCTCGACGGTCTCCACGGTGCACCCGCGCTCCGCGGCGAGCTCGGACGCGCGGGCGGGGAGTCGCGGCTCGAGGCCGAGCCCGACGACGCGGCCCGCGGCGCCCACCCGGTCACAGAGGAGATGGAGGATGCCGAGCACGCCGCAGCCGACGTCGATGGCGCTCGCCTCTGCGCCGAGGCCCAGCGCGTCGAGCCGGCGGGCGGCCTCGTCGGCGTAGACCTCGGCCTGCGCGACGAGGTGATCGAGGGTGGTGGCGCTGTCGCCCCAGCCCGTACCGGGACACGCTCACGCAGCCGACCCTGGTCCGCGGCGCGGGCGGCGGTCCATC
>DATMVH010000431.1:0-5154 GCA_035563395.1 Solirubrobacteraceae bacterium | reverse complement strand
GGCGCGGGCAGGTCGCGCAGGTCGACGACCGCGTTGCCGCGCCCGGCCACGCCCTCGTCGAGCTTCACGATCGCCTCCGCCATGCCGGGTCGCGCCGCGCGCATCGCCACGAGCGCCTCGGTCACGTCCGCGACGCCGCGGACCCCCTCGCGCCCCAGCGGGTGCGCGACGCCGGCCTCGGCGAACAGCCGCCGGCAGCCCGTCTTCGTGCCGAGCGGGAGCAGCCGCGGGTCGGCCCCGTACAGGGGAACGCCGAGCGTGAGCGCGAGGTCGCGCTCCAGCGCCGTGGTCGAGTAGGGCACGAGGTGGCAGCGGGCGGGGTCCGGGATGCGCGCGCGGACCTCGGCCAGCACCCGCGGGCGCTCGAGCAGCTTGGCCGCGAGCGGCCGCGCCGACCCGTCGTGGACGGCGAGCATGTGCAGCCGCCGGCGCGCCTGGCTGGGGATCACGCCGGGCAGCAGGCCGAGGTAGTAGTCCACGATCTCCGGCGCGACCGGGCGGCCGGTGACGTAGATCACATGCAGCCGCGGCTGGCGCAGGAGCAGCAGGAGGAAGAGGAAGCGCTCCTCGTAGGCCTGCACCATCGCCCCGCCGCCGTGGGCGGTGTCCGGCATGACGGACGGGACGACGACGATCGACTCGCCCGCCACGTCGCGCCGCATCGCCTCCCAGACGGGCGCCATCCGCTCCTGCAGGCGCTCGAAGCGCGTGTTGCGGGCGTCCTCGCCCAGGTCGGCGAGCCGCGGGCCCGCTTCGAGGGCGCTCGTCATGCCTGCACCTCCGTCGCGGCGAGCCGCACGACGTTGTAGGCCCGCACCGGCCGCGCGAAGCCGCGCAGCGGCAGCTCGCCGACGCAGTCGGCGACCACGAGCTCCTCCGTCGCCGCGTGCACGCGCGGGCTGACGAGGATCTGCCCGGGCGCGGCCTCGCCGCACAGCCGGGCCGCGAGGTTCGTGACGGTGCCGATCGCCGCGTAGTCGGAGCGGCCCTCGAACCCGATCCGGCCGAGCGTCGCGTGGCCGTGCGCGATGCCGACGCCGAACCCCAGCTCGTGGCCGCGCCGGCGCCACGACGTGGTGAGCTCCCCGACGGCGTCGCGCATGGCGATCGCCATCCGCACCGCGCGGTCGGCGGGATCCGGGCACGGCAGCGGGTCGTTGAAGAACACCATCAGGCCGTCGCCCGTGAAGCGCTCGAGCGTTCCCTCGAAGCGGTGGACGAGCTCGCCGAGCGCGGCGTGGTACTCGCCGAGCACGTGCATGACCTCCTCCGGCTCGACCGTCTCGGCGAAGCTCGTGAAGCCGCGCAGGTCGCAGAAGACCACGGTGATCTCGCGCCGGTGGCTCTGCAGGAACCCGTCGTCGCCCGAGTCGAGCACGAGCTCCGCCAGCTGGGGCGAGAGGAACCGGCGCAGCCGCCCGAGCCGGTCGAGCGCCTCCACCTGCTCGGCGACGCGGCGCTCGAGCTCGCGGTTCCACGCCGCCAGCTCGGCGGCCTGGGACGCGATCGTGTCGTGGTAGCGCTTGATCCGCACGAGCGAGCGGACGCGCGCGAGCAGCTCGGCCTGGTCGAACGGCTTGGCGATGAAGTCGTCCGCGCCGGCCTCGATCGAGGCGACCTTCTCCTGGTCGCCGCTCGCCGTGATCATCACCACGGGGAGCAGCCGCGTCGCGGGGTCGGCGCGCAGCGTGCGGCACACCTCGTAGCCGTCCATGCCCGGCATGAGGATGTCGAGCAGGACGAGGTCCACGGGCAGGGAGGCGAGGCGCTCGAGCGCCTCGGGCCCCGAGCGGGCGGCGATCACCGTGTAGCCGCGCGGCGCCAGCACCGCCTCGAGCAGGCGGACGTTCTGCACCAGGTCGTCGACCACCAGGATGGTCGCCGGCTCGGTCACTCCTCCCGCCCCTCGAGCAGCGACGCGACGCGCCGCCGCAGCTCGCGCACGTCGATCGGCTTCTCCAGGTGGCCGTCGAAGCCCGCGGCCTCGAAGCGCTCGCGGTCCTGCTGCATGGCGAACGCCGTCACGGCGACGACACGGATCCCGGACGTCCCGGGATCGCTCCGCAGCCGGGCGAGCGCCTCGACGCCGTCCATGCCGGGGAGCTGGATGTCCATGAGGATCAGCCCGGGCTGCTCGGCGCGGGCGAGCGCGAGGCCCTCCTCCGCCGTCCCCGCCGCGAGCGTGCGGTAGCCGACGTGGTCGAGCACGTCGCGGACGAGCTTCAGGTTGCGCGGGTTGTCCTCGACGATGAGGACGCTGGGCTGCCCGGTCATGACGCGCGCTCCCCGCCGGGCCGCGCGGCGCCGAGCCGCCGGACGACATCCGCGAGCTGGTCCTGGCGGAAGGTGCCCTTCTGGGCGAGCAGGCTGATGCGGCCGCTGAGCCGCTCGTGGTCGGCGGCGGTCATGTCCTTCGACGTGAAGACGACGATCGGCACCCCGGCGACGTCCGGGTCGGCGCGCACCCGCTCCACCACCTCGAAGCCGTCGACGCCCGGCATGAGGAGGTCGAGCAGGACGACCGCCGGCCGCTCGCGCCGGACCGCCTCCACGCCCGCCTCGCCACCCTCGGCGCGCACGACCGACCAGCCCTGCGGGGCGAGCGCCGCCTCGATCAGGTCGAGGTCGACCGGTTCGTCGTCGATGGCCACGACGGTGCGTCCGTCGCCCGGCGGCGTCACGCAGCGGGTCACCGCGCGCAGCAGCTCCTCGTGCTCGACCGGCTTGACGAGGTAGTCCGCGGCTCCGAGGGCGAAGCCCGCCCCGCGCTCGTCCAGCATCGAGACGATGACCACCGGGATCGAGGCGGTGGCGGGATCGCGCTTGAGCCGCGCGAGCACGTCCCAGCCGTTGAGCCGCGGCAGCAGGACGTCGAGGATGACCGCCGTCGGCTGCGTCCGGCGCGCCAGGTCGAGACCCTGCACGCCGTCGCCGGCGACCGTGACCTCGTGGCCGGCGTCCTCCAGGTAGACGCGGAGCAGGTCCGCGGAGCGCCGGTCGTCCTCGATCACGAGGATGCTGCCGCCGCCGGCGGGCGCGGCGGCCCGCGCGGCGCGGCGAACCGGCTCCGGCTCGGGGATCCCGGCCATGCGCGGGACGCTGAAGGAGAACGTGCTGCCGACGCCCACTTCGCTCTCCATCCACAGCCGCCCGCCGTGCAGCTCGACGATGCGGCGCGACAGGGTCAGGCCGAGGCCCGTTCCCTCCGCGCTCGTGCGCGCCCCGCGGCCGCCGCGCTGGAAGGCCTCGAAGATGCGCTCGCGCTCGTCCTCGGCGATGCCGATGCCCGTGTCGCGCACGCTCACCACGGCGTCCGGCCCCGAGGTCGCGGCTCCCACGGTGACCGCGCCGCCGTCGGGCGTGAATTTGACGGCGTTCGTGATCAGGTTCACGACGACCTGCTTGAGCTTGAGCTCGTCCGCGCGCACGGTGCCGACGTCGGGGGCGAGCTCGAGCTCGAGCGCGATGCCGTGCTCGACGGCGCGCTCGCGGACCATGGCGGCGCCCTGCTCGAGCAGCGCGGGAAGCGAGACCGCGCCGATCTCCAGCTCCATCCGGCCGGCCTCGATCTTCGACAAGTCGAGGATCTCGTTGATGAGCTCCAGCAGGTGGCGCCCGGAGTTGCGGATGTCGAGGACGTACTCCTCCTGGCGCGCGTTGAGCTCGCCGAACATGCGCTCGAGCAGGACGTCGGAGAAGCCGATCACCGCGTTCAGCGGCGTGCGCAGCTCGTGCGACATGCTGGCCAGGAACTCCGACTTGTGCCGGCTCGCGACCTCGAGCTCCTGCGTCTTCTGCTCCAGCTCGCGGCTGCGCTCCTGCAGCGCCCGGAACAGCTCGACGTTCTGGATGGCGATCGCGCCCTGCGCGGCGAAGGTGGTGACGAGGCCGATCGTCCGCTCGTCGAACGGGTCGACCTCGCTGCGCCACAGCACGATCACGCCGACGACGCGGTCGTCCGTGAGCATCGGGACGCCCAGGAGGGTGCGGAAGCCGCCGAGCTCGCGCGCCCGCTGCCACTGGTAGCGCGGGTCCGAGCGCGCGTCGGGGATCTGCACGGTCCGGCGGTCCATGCCGACGAGCCCGACAAGCGTGCCCGGCCCGCGCGGGACGGGGTGCTCGTCGAGATAGCGGCGGTACTCGTCGTCGCCGCCGAGCGCGGTGGCCAGGCGGTAGCTGTCGCCGTCGAGGCGATAGATCAGGCCCGCGTCGGCGTCGCAGAGCCGGACGGCGTGGCGCACGACCGTCTCGAACACCGGGTCCAGCTCGAAGGCCGACCGGCCGATCGTCTCGAGGACCTCGCTCGTCGCGGCCTGCTGCTCCACCGCGTCGGAGAGGTCGCGCGCAAGTCGTGCGGCCCGCGCGTCCGGCGCGGACGGGTCGGGCTGGGCGGCCGGCGGTGCGTCCATGTCGTCGGTCCCACGACGGGGGCGATCGCCCGGTGGGCGTGGCGCGAGCATACCTCCGACGCTACGCCGCCGCGCGCGCGCCGTCTGCGTCGAAATGCACAGTGGAAGGGCGTGGCAGGACGCGGTCGCCGGCCCGCGCCGGCCGTACGGTCCGGCCATGCTCTCCCTGTCGCCCGCCCGCCGCCGCGCCCACCGCGCCGAGGCCTTCATCCGCACCTACCGGTTCCCGCCGTCCATCATGCGCAAGGTCGCGCGCACCCATCCGGAGCTCCGGCCCGCCGACCTCGCGGCCGTCGAGACCGGGCTGCGCGAGTGGCTCGTCTGCTGCGCCTACCGCGACGGCGAGCAGCTCGGGATGCCCTCCGCCGCGGTGGACTGGGCGTGGCACGAGTTCATCCTCCACACCCCGGCGTACCACGCGTTCTGCCGGCAGGCGTACGGCGAGTACCTCCACCACGTGCCGGAGGCCGACATGTCCGTGCCGATGCGCGCGGGGCTGCAGGCCACGGTCCGGGCGTGGGACCGCAGCCAGTCCGGCCTCGACGGGACGCAGCCGTCGCTGTGGGAGCTGGACGCGGCCCTCGGGCTCGAAGAGCCGATCGGCGTTCCGGCGGTGGACCGCCAGGCGGCCCGGCACGCGCCGCCGCCGGCGCGCCGGTCGGCGTGGAACCGGGACGCGAGCGGCGCGGCGTGGGTGGCCGGCGGGCACGGCGGCCCTCCCGCGGGCGCCGGGTGCGGCGGCGGT
>DATMVH010000430.1:0-7786 GCA_035563395.1 Solirubrobacteraceae bacterium | reverse complement strand
CCCGCGGCGGGGGAGACCGTGCGCCCGTCCACGACCCGCGCCGGTGAGCGCGCCGGGCACCGCCTCGGCCGCGTCAACGCCGACCTGGTCGAGGCGAGCCGCACGGCCGGGCGCACCGTCGTCGACGCCGTCGAGGGCGCGGGCGACCGTCTCGCGGCCTACCACGAGCAGGTGGCCAAGGCCGCCCCGCTCCCCTGGGTCGCGGACCTCGCGCGCGCCAACGCCGACCTCACCCGTGCGGCGACGCGCGTGTACGTCGGCACCGCGCGCACGCTGCTGCGGGACTAGGAGCACGCACCGGCGGGACGCCCTGCGCGGGCGTCCCGCCTGTGCGATCACGGCCGTGAAACGGCGTTGGACGCCCGCTTCGCGGGGCGTCCCGCCTCTTTCACTCCTTGACGTAGCGCCCCGGTGCCGGCTCGAGCGGCCGGTACCGGCGGTTGCCCGGGCGGCTCGGCGCCTCGCGGTCCTCGCCGGAGCGGGCCAGCAGCCAGTCGGCGTAGCGCGGCCACCAGGAGCCCTCGTGCGCGTCGGCCGCCGCCATCCACGCCTCGGGGTCCGGCCCGGGCTCCGGGCCCGCGAAGTACTTCGCGCGCGGCTTGCCCGGCGGGTTGACGATCGTCTGGATGTGCCCCGTCGAGGTGACCACGACCTCGCTCTCCCCGCCGAGCAGCTGGCTCGTCATGTAGCACGGCATCCATGGCGTGATGTGGTCCGTGACCCCGGCGATGACGAACGAGTCCACCTCGACGCGCCCGAGGTCGATCGGCGTGCCGAGCACCTGCAGCGAGCCCGGCCGAGCGGCCCGGTTGTGGGCGTAGATGTCGAGCATCTGGCGGTCGAACCGGGCGGGCAGGTTCGTGCCGTCGTTGTTCCAGGCCAGGATGTCGAAGGCCGGCGGGTCGTTGCCCATCAGCCAGTTGTTGACCACGTAGTTGAAGACGAGGTCGTTCGGCCGCATCCACGCGAACGTGCGCGCGAGGTCCTTGCGGTCGTAGACCTTGCCGCCCGCGGCGTCGCGCGACAGAGACTGCTGCATGCGGTCCGTCGTCATCATCGTCAGCGCGTTCGGGTGGCCGCTGTCGATCATGGAGATCGCGAAGGTCGCCGACGGGATGCCGTCCGTCCCGCCGTCCGCGGCGAGGTGGCCGAGCATCAACGCCGTCGTCAGGCCGCCCGCGCACGCCCCGAGGAGGTTGACCTCCTCCGAGCCGGACACATCGCGCACGACGTCGAGCGCGCGCTGCTGGGCCTCGATGTAGTCCTCGAGCCCCCAGTGCCCGTGCTCCGGGCGCGGGTTGCGCCACACCACCGTGAAGTAGTGGATCCCGCGCCCGACCAGGTACTCGACGAGGCTGCGGCCCGGCGCGAGGTCGAGGAAGTAGTACTTGTTGACCTGCGGCGGGACCATCAGCAGCGGCCGGGAGCCGACGCGCGCCGTCGTCGGCTGGTACTCGAGCAGCTCGAAGAGCTCTTCCCGGTAGATCACCGAGCCCGGCGTCGCGGCGAGGTTCTCACCCACGTGGAAGCTGCTCGAGTCGACCTGCGAGGGCATGCCCCCGTTGCTCACGACGTCCTGCACGGCGTTGCGGAAGCCCCGCAGCAGGCTCATCCCGGCGGTGTCGAAGGCGCGCTTCAGCGCCGCCGGGTTGCCCGCGAGGAGGTTCGTGGGCGCGGCGGCGCTCGTGACGAGGGCCGCGGTGAAGCGGGCGCGGGCCTCCCGCTTCCAGTCCGCCTGCAGGCGCGGCGTGCTCGCCAGGCGCTCGACGGCCTCGACCCAGGCGAGGTAGGCCTGCGCCCAGCGGTGGTAGACCGGGTTCTCCTTCCACGCCGGGTCGGCGAACCGCTTGTCGCGCGGAGGAAGCTCGATGTCGGAGCGCCCGAGGGCGATCTTCATCCACTCCGTCACGACGGCGATCGACTCCACCGCGGCCGCGCGGGGCTCCAGCAGGTCGGAGAGGCCGTCGAGGAGGCGCAGCGGGTCGCCGGTGCCGACCGGCTCGCCGCCGCCCACGCCGGTGCCGGCGCGCTCGGGGTCCTGGGGGTCGGTGGCGCGCTCCAGCGGCTCCGCGAGCCCCGGCGCGGCGCGCTCCAGCCGCTCGGTCGCGACGGCCACTAGCGCTTCAGCGTCCCGCGCGCCGCCTCCGTCATCGCTCCGACGACCTCGCGGGTGAACGTCGCCTGCGCCTTCATCAGGTGCGTCAGCCAGTCGCTCTGGCTCGCGTCGGCCAGCGACTCCTGGGTGTCGGCGAACGAGCGCAGCGTCCGCTCGTAGGCCTCGAGGAACTCGAGGCCGGCGGTGCGGCCCGCCTCGAGGATCTGCTCGTTGAGCCCGCGAATGCTCGAAATCACGCGGTCGACGTCGCTCGTGTCCTTCTCCGCCATGGGTCCTCCCCTCGTGGGTCCGCCGGGTTGTACCGCAGCGCGCCGCCCGGCGTCGCACCGGCGGCCTCGCAGGCGCCACGGCGCCGGCGGCCGTCCTCCCCGGTCGGCCAGGTTTCGCCATGCCGCCGCGGGGTATCCGGGTGAGATATTGACTGACCAGTCAACCGACTCGCGAGGGCCAGCCGTGACCTGCATCCCGTTCGTCTCTCCGCTCCCGGGAACGCCCGCGGTCGCACATCGCGTGCTCGAGAGCGGGTGGGAGACCTGGCGCGCGGCGATCGACGGGACCGTCGAGTACTGGCAGGGGGCGCTGCAGCGCGGCGCCACCCCGCTCGACCTCGCGCGCGACATGACGGCGTGGTGGAAGGCCACGGCCGTGCGGCGCGAGCCGCGCTGGGCCTCGCCGAACCGCATCGTCATGGCCACGGACCTCGTGCGCCTGCGCGACTTCTGCCCGGACAGCACGGACCCGGTCGTGCCCACGCTCCTGCTCCCGCCGCAGGCGGGGCACTCCTCCTGCATCGTCGACTACAGCGAGGAGCAGAGCCAGGTCAAGACGGCGCGCGCGGCCGGCCTCACGCGGCTGTACTCGCTCGACTGGGTCGGCGCGACGGAGGCCACGAAGCACGCGACGATCACGGACTACCTGCACTTCGTCGAGGCGGCGGTGGACCACATCGGCGGCCCCGTCAACCTCGTCGGCGACTGCCAGGGCGGGTGGCTCGCGACCATCTACGCGGCGCTCCATCCCGAGCACGTCAACACCCTCACGATCGCCGGCGCACCGATCGACTTCCACACCGGCGGCGCCGTGCTCCACGACTACGTCAAGTTCCTCAGCCCGGCCGACATCCGCTTCTACGAGGAGGTCGTGCGCCTGGGCGGCGGCGTCCTCAAGGGCGAGTTCATGCTCAACGGCTTCATCTCCATCAAGCCGGAGAACGAGATTGCCAAGCACCTCCAGCTCCTCAGCCACATCCGCGACGAGGACCACGTCGCCCGCCACCGCGCGTTCGAGGACTGGTTCAAGCACACGCAGGACATCCCGGGCGACTTCTACCTGTGGATCGTGGAGCGCCTCTTCCGCGACAACGCGCTGATCCGCGGCGACCTCGAGATCGACGGCCGGCCGGTCGAACTCGGCCGGATCTCGTGTCCGGTCCACCTCCTGGCGGGCGAGCTCGACCACATCACGCCGCCGGAGCAGGTGTTCGCGCTGTCCGGCGCCGTGTCCACCCCCCGCTCGCAGATCGTCGAGCGCGTCACCAGCGGCGGCCACCTCGGGCTCTTCATGGGCCGCGAGGCCCTGCGCGAGCACTGGCCGCCGATCCTCGCGCAGGTCTACCAGCACTCCCGGGCCGGCGCCAAGCCCGCGCCGGCACGGCGGCGGGCCGCGGCGGCGACGCCGGCGCCACGGGACGCGATTCCCGCTCCGTGACGCGGTCCGAACTGTGACGCTCGTCACAGTCTCTTGCCGTTAGCTGACTGCTTGCTAATCTGCTAGCAGCAATCCGCCAACGACTCGAGAGGATCACTCATGGCGACCACGACCAAGACCCCCTTCGCCGACTTCTACAACGTCGAGGAGGCCGTGCAGCGCTGGACCGAGGCCACTCGCAAGGCCGGCCAGGACTACGTCGACCTCTACGACAAGACCGTCGACCAGATCACCGAGCTCGAGGTCAAGGCCGCTGCGGCCACCAAGCTCCCGCTCGTGACGCAGCTCGTCGACACGCACGTCACGCTGACGCGTGAGGTCGCCGGCGTCTACTCGACCGCCGCGCGCGACCTCCTCAAGGCCTAGCTCTCAGCGGCCTCGGTGTCGTCGCCGTCCTCGTGGCGGCGGCGGCGCCGGCGCACCGGGCGCCCCTCGCCCACGAACGCGTCGTAGACCTCCAGCAGCGCCTGCCGCTGCCGCGCGTTCAGCCGCGGGTCCTCCCTGATCGCGACCCGCGCCGGCGGCTCCTCGCCCTCATCCGCGTCCGGGTCCAGCCCCGCCTGGCGGTACAGCACGTCGGCGGACACGTCGAGGTTGCGGGCGATCGCCTCGACCACCTTCTCCGAGGGCTCGCGCAGCCCTCGCTCGATCTGCGAGAGGTACGGGTTCGAGATCCCGACCATCTCCGCGAACTGCCGCATCGACATCGCGCTGAGCTCGCGCTGGCGGCGGATGATCTCACCGAGCGTGGGTGTCGCGTGCCGGTCGTCCACCCCGTCGAGGATACCCGCGGGCGCGCCGCTCACGGCTCGTCCGGCAGGTGCCCCATCCCGATGCTCGCGCCGAACTCCCAGTCGCGCTGCGGCTCCGCCCGCAGCGCCACGTCGACCGGCACGTCGATCTCGATCCGCTCGGCCTCGAGCGGCTGCAGGTGCTCGGCGACGTAGCTGCGCCGCAGCGGATGCTCGAGGTAGCGCTCCAGCGCCTGCTCGTCCGTCAGGCGGACGATCAGCGCGTGCGTGTAGCCGTGGTCGTGCTTGACCCGGTTGCGGCCGATCGTGAGGCTCTCGACGCCGTCGATCTCGTTCGGAAGGTGCTGGGCGTGGCGGAAGGCGGCGACGATCGCCTCTTCCGTCGTCTCCGGCTTCCACTTCAGCAGCACGATGTGCTGGATCACCTGGCGTCCCTCCGTCAACTCGCGTCTCGCGGGAGCGTAATGCGCGGCCGCCCGTCCACGCGGCGGTCCAGGCGAGCGTGAACGAGCGCGGCAGCGCGATCGTCGTACCCTTGCGGTTCTGGCTTCCGGCCGCACGCGACGAGGAGGATCGCCCGTGAGCGACGACGCGACCTATCGGATCATCGAGATCACCGGGACGTCCGCCGAGGGCGTCCAGCAGGCGATCGACAGCGGGGTCGCGCGCGCGAGCGCGACGCTGCGCAACCTCGACTGGGTCGAGGTGACGAGCATCCGCGGGCACCTCGACGGCGGCCGGGTCGCGCACTACCAGGTCACCATGAAGGTCGGTTTCCGGATGGAGGACGCCGACACGGGCACGTCCTGACCGGCGTGGGACGAGAGCGCCCGCATCGGGTATGTGGCCGGTGAAGCGGAATCGAGGAGGAGCGTGATGGAAGAAGCCGTCATCGTCAGCGCAGTCCGGACTCCGGTCGGCAGCTTCGGCGGCTACTACAAGGACGTGCCGGCGACGGAGCTCGGCACGCACGCGATCCGCGCCGCCCTTGACCGGGCCGGCGTGCCCGCCGACGAGGTCGACGAGGTGATCCTCGGTTGCGTGCTGCAGGCGGGGCTCGGGCAGAACCCGGCGCGCCAGGCCGCCATGGGCGCCGGGATCCCGAAGGAGGTCCCGGCCACCACGATCAACATGCTCTGCGGCTCCGGGCTGAAGTCCGTCGCGATCGCGTCCCAGATGATCCGCGCGGGCGACGTCGAGGTCGTCGTGGCGGGCGGCATGGAGAACATGACGCGCGCCCCCTACCTCCTTCCGGCGGCGCGCTTCGGCGCCCGCATGGGCAACGCGAAGATGATCGACTCGATGATCCACGACGGCCTGTGGGACGCGTTCAACGACATCCACATGGGCGTCACGGCCGAGAACCTCGCCGAGCAGTACGGCATCAGCCGCGAGGAGCAGGACGAGTTCGCCGCGGCGAGCCAGCAGAAGGCCGAGCAGGCCGTCGAGTCCGGCACCTTCAAGGAGGAGATCGTTCCCGTCGAGATCCCCGAGAAGAAGGGGACGCGGACCGTCGACAACGACGAGCACCCGCGCGCCGGGACCACGGCCGAGGGCCTCGGGAAGCTCCGTGCGGCGTTCCGCAAGGAGAACGGCACGGTGACGGCGGGCAACGCCTCCGGCGTCAACGACGGCGCGGCCGCGATCATCGTCATGTCGGCGCGCAAGGCGCAGGAGCACGGCCTCGAGGTGATGGGCACGGTCGAGAGCTACGCGTCCGTCGGCGTCGAGCCGAAGATCATGGGCATCGGCCCCGTGCCCGCGGTGCGCAAGGCGCTCGAGAAGGCCGGGCTGCAGCTCGGCGACGTGGACCTGTTCGAGCTCAACGAGGCGTTCGCGGCGCAGTCGCTCGCCGTGCTGCGCGAGCTCGACATCCAGAGCGACCGCATCAACGTGCACGGCGGCGCGATCGCCCTCGGCCACCCGATCGGCGCGAGCGGCGGGCGCATCCTCGTCACGCTGCTGCACGAGATGAAGCGCCGCGGCGCGGACCGCGGGCTCGCGACGCTGTGCGTCGGCGGCGGCCAGGGCCAGGCCGCGATCATCCGCAACGGCGGCAACGGCGCCGGCTGAGGGCTGAGACGGGGCGGGCGGGCTCGCGCCGAGCCCGCCCGCGCCGGCGAAGCGCGGGCCCTGAGCTTCCGGCGGGTGTGGGAAACCACACGCCCGGAGTGGGCCCTTCCCGCCCGCCTCGACGGGTGGTCGCTCGGCTGTGCGACGGCCTCCGCATGCGTACCTTCGACGCATGCTCGCCGCCACCACCCGCCGCCCGACGAGCGTCCTCCGCGCCCCGTTCAAGGCGTCGGCGCGGGCGCAGGTCGGCCTCTTCGTCTTCGCGTACCTCCTCTACAGCGCCGGCCGCTGGATCACGGTCGGCGATCTCGGCGTCGCCAAGGCGAACGCCGACTGGATCATGGACGCGGAGCACACGCTCGGCGTCGCCGCCGAGGCGTCCGTCCAGAAGGCGCTCGACGGCACCGTCTTCCTGTGGATCCTGAACCACCTCTACCTGGCCGCGCAGCTCGTCGTGCTGCCCGGATCGCTGTACTTCCTGTACCGCCGCTCGCGGCCGCTGTACGAGAAGCTCCGCAACACGATCCTCGCGACCTGGCTCCTGTCGCTGCCGATCTACGCCGCGTTCCCCGTCGCGCCGCCGCGCCTCGCGGACGTCGGCCTGGTCGACACGATCACCGAGCAGACGGGCTTCGCGCTCGACTCCAAGCTGACGACGAGCTTCTACAACGAGCTCGCCGCGGTTCCGAGCCTCCACGTCGGGTTCGCCGTCGCGATCGGAATCGCCCTCGCCGCCGCGCTGCGGCATCCCGCGGCCAAGCTGATCGCGCTGCTGTGGGGCCCGATCATCGGCCTCGCGGTCCTCGCGACCGGCAACCACTTCGTGTTCGACATCGTCGCCGGCGTCGCCGTGAGCGCCGCGGGCTACGGCGTCGGCATGCTGGCGCTGCGCGCCGGCTCCAAGGCTGGCACGACGGTCTCGCCCGCGACGCTGCGCACCGCTCCGGCCTCGGCCTGAGCGCCGCGGCGCACGCCACGAAGCGCCTCCGCGAACGCCTGCCAGCGGGCGGCGCGCAGGCAGATCCCCAGGGCCAGCACGGTGCCGACCACGGTCAGCATCGTGCTCGTCCCAAGGAAGAACGCGGCGACCTGACCGGCGGGAAACGTCGTGCCGGTCACCGGCTCGAAGGTGGCGGCG
>DATMVH010000429.1:0-4160 GCA_035563395.1 Solirubrobacteraceae bacterium | reverse complement strand
CCGGCTCGAGTCCGGCGGGCACTTCGACGGCCCGCGGCGCGCCGTGGACGGGACGGCGCCGCAGCCGCTCCCAATCCCGCCGGAACGGGCTGAACACCGTGTACGGCCGCCCGTCGGCGGTGCGCGGCGACGCCACGTCGGCGACGAAGTTGCCGGGCCGGCGGCGGGCCTCGACGCGGCCGAGCGCCGCCTCGACGCGGCGGTCGCGCGCCCGCGCGAACGGCGACACGTCGGGAGCGAAGTACACCGCCTCGGCGCTTGTCTGCGCGGCGAGCGCCGGAAGCGCGTCCTCCGGGCGGCCGGCGCGGAGGAACAGGTCGCCGCCGCGCTCGCGCAGCGCCGCGCGGAGCGCGCGCAGCGACTCGAGCAGGAACCACGCGCGGTTGGCCGACGGGAACCGGCCGCCGTCGAGCAGCCGGCGGTCGAGGACGAAGACGGGAACGACGCGGTCGCAGTCGCGGTGCGCGGAGGTGAGCGCCGGATGGTCGTGCACGCGGAGGTCGCGCCGGAACCAGACGAGTGCGGTCGTCGGCATCGCCTTCCGGTACGGCGCGCCGGCGCGGAAAGGTCACGGCCGCGGCGGTAGGCTCTCCTCGTGGCGGTCGTGCGCGACTTCCCGCTCTTCCCGCTGGGCCTCGTCGCCCTTCCGACCGAGCTCGTGCCGCTGCACATCTTCGAGGAGCGCTACAAGACGATGATGGCCCGCGTCCTCGAGGAGGAGGGCGAGTTCGGGATCGTCTGGGTCGCCGACGACGGGCTGCGGCCGGTCGGCTGCGCGTGCGAGATCGTCGAAGTGCTCGAGCGGATGCCGGACGGGAGGCTGAACCTGGTCGCGCGCGGGACGCGCCCGTTCCGCATCGAGGCGCGCCAGGAGGAGCTCCCGTACCCCGCGGGCGTCGTCGAGTTCCTCGACGACCGCCGGGAGGACCCGGATCCCGTCGCCGCCGAGGAGGCCCACAAGGCGTACGCCGAGCTCGTCGAGCAGGCGACGGACCGCACGCCGGATCCCGACGAGCTGGCCGGCATGAGCGCCTACCAGATGGCCGCCACCGTCGAGTTCGGGCTCGACGCGAAGCAGGGGCTGCTCGACCTGCGCTCGGAGGCCGCCCGGCTGAAGCTCGTGGCGCGGCTGTTGCGGGCGGCGATCAAGCGGCTCGACTTCATCGAGCGCGCGCAGGCGCGGGCCCGCTCCAACGGCAAGGTCCACTTCTCCGCCTGACGGCGCGCGTCACGCGCGCCAGTGGCTCGCGGTGAAGAGCACGATCACCGGCACGATCTCCAGCCGGCCGAGGTACATCAGCATCGTGAGGACGACGGTGGACACGTCGCTGAACGGCTCGAACGACCCCATGGGCCCGGCGAAGCCGAGCGCCGGCCCGGCGCCTCCGAGCACGCTCGCCGAGGCCGCGAGCGACTGGAATGCCGTGAGCTCGATGCCGCGCAGCCCGGAGTCCACGAGGAGCGCGACGGCGCCCGCGGCGCAGACGCCGAGGTAGAGGAAGACGAACACGATGATCGCGCGGAGCGCGCGCTCGTCGACCGCGACGCCGTTGACGCGCAGCGGCGCGACGACCTCCGGATGGATCGTGTGGTCGATCTCGCGCCTGAGCATCTTGCCGATGACGATGTGGCGGATGAGCTTGACGGAGCCGCTCGTCGAGCCGGCGGAGGCGCCGATCAGCGTGAGCCCGAAGAGCACGAGCGCGCAGACGGACGGCCACGCGTTCCAGTCGGCGCTGGCGAAGCCCGTCGTGGTCGCCATCGAGACGGTGTTGAAGATGCCGTGCCGGAGGGCGGCACCGCCTTCGAGGACGTCGCGGCTCATCAGGTCGACGACGACGATGAACGACGCCGCCGCGACGAGGACCAATCCGATGCGGACCTCGTCGTCCCGCGCGAGGACGCGAACGTGACGCCGGACGATGCCGGCGTACAGCAGCGCGAAGTTCGTCCCGGCGATGAGCATGAACACGATGACGACCCACTGCGTCGCCGGTGCGAACGGCTCGAGCGACCGCGCCTCGGGCGAGAAACCGGCGGTGGCAACCGTCGTGAAGGCGTGGGCGACCGCGTTGAACAGCGTCATGCGCGGGTCGATCCCCGTCCATCCCAGGGCCGCCAGGACAAGCGTCTCGAGCGCCGTGATCCCGACGTACAGGTACAGGAAGCGGCGCGCGGTCTGCCGGATGGTGGCGGCGAGCGGCAGCTCGGGACCCGGCATCTCCGTCTTGAACAGCGCCTGGCGGCCACCGATCCGCAAGCGCGGGAGGACCACCAGGAAGAGGACGATGATGCCCACCCCGCCGATCCACTGGGTGAACTGGCGCCACATGAGCATCGACTTCGATGCGCCGGGGATGTCGACGAGGACGCTCGCGCCGGTCGTCGAGAAGCCCGACATGGACTCGAAGACCGCATCGACGGGGCGCGACAGCTGCGGCTCGGCGAGCAGGTACGGCAGCGCGCCGAACAGCGCGACGAGCAGCCAGATGAGCGAGATGACGAGGTAGCCCTCGCGCGCGCCGATGCGCTCCTTGCCCTCCGTCACGGCTTCGAGCAGGACGCCGAAGGCGGCGGTCGCCGCGCCGCCCGCGAGAAACGGCAGCGGAGACTCGCCGTAGAGCACGGCGATCGCGGCGGGGAACAGGAACGCGGGGCTCAGGTACTTGACGAGCGAGCCGACGAGGTTGAGCGCCCCGCTGATGTCGACGCCCACGGATCGGATCGCGACCTTGGGGACGGGCAGGGCCGTTCGCATCGGCGCCATCATCGCTTACGCTCGCGCCATGCGGATCATCGTGCTCGGCGCCGGGAACGTCGGCCGAGCAATCGTCGAAGCGCTGCACGAGCAGCACGAGGTCACGGTGATCGACACGGACGCGCAACGCCTGACAGCGCTGTCCGACCGCTACGACGTCCGCACCGTCGAGGGGGACGGGACGAGCAAGCACGTGATGCTCCGCGCGGACGTCGCGGACGCGGACCTGTTCATCGGCTGCAGCCCGCGCGAGGAGGCCAACCTGATCGCCGCGATGGTCGTCAAGCGCCTCGGCCGCGCTCAGACGATCATCCGCACGACGAGCGCGGCCTACCTCGAGGCGTGGCGCGAGCGCCAGATCGACGTGGACTTCATGGTCTCGCCCGAGCTCGAGACCGCGAACGCGATCGCCCAGACGCTCGGGATGCCGGCCGCGCGCCACACCGACGTCTTCGCCGACGGCAAGGTGCAGATCGTCGAGCTCGACGTGCCGGCCGACATGGATGCCAACACCGTCGTCCGCCGGGAGCTGCGCCGGGCCGACATTCCGCCGGACTCGAAGGTCGTCGCCCTCATCCGCGGCGACCGCACGATCCCGCCGCGCGGCGGCGAACGGATCATGCCGGGCGACCGGGTCGTCGTCATCGGCTCCCCCGACGCGGCGCACGCGTGGAGCCGTGCGGTCGGGCGCCGCGACGAGCGCATCGACGACGTGGTGATCTTCGGCGCCGGTCGCATGGGCGTGACCATCGCGCGCGTCCTGCTCGAGCGCGGCATCCGCATCCGCCTCGTGGACGCGGTGCGCGAGCGCGTGCGGGAAGTGGCCGAGTCGTTCCCCGAGGTCCGCTGCTTCCACGCCCACGCGTTCGACAGCGAGTTCCTCGACCGCGAGCGGATCGGACGCGCCACGGCCGCGGTCTTCGCGCTCAACGACGACGCGAAGAACCTTTTCGGCGCCGTCCTCTCCAAGGGCCACGGCGTGCGCCTGACGATCACCCTCGTGCACGACCCGGTGTCCGTCGAGGTGTACGAGCGCGGCGGCGTGGACGTCGCCGTCAACCCGCGCGCGGTCACCGCCGAGGAGATGGTGCGCTTCGCCCACGATCCCCGCATCCGCCAGATCGCGATGCTGGAAGGAGACCGGTTCGAGATCCTCGACCTCACGGTCCGCCCGGAGTCCCCGCTCGCCGGAAAGCGGTTCCGCGAGATGCCGATCACGGGGTCGCAGATCGGCGCGGTGGTGCGCGGCGGAGACCCGATCTTCCCGCACGGGTCCGAGACGCTTCGCGCCGGCGACCGGGTGATCATCTTCGTCGAGTCCGCGCGCGCGGCCGAGGTCGAGCGCGCGCTCTGACTACGCCGCCGGCGCGCCGAGCAGCGCGAGCACGGCGGCCGAGCCCTG
>DATMVH010000428.1:0-3582 GCA_035563395.1 Solirubrobacteraceae bacterium | reverse complement strand
CAGGTCGCCTGAAGCGCGCTGCCGCCGGCCCGGCGCCACGACGGCGCGCTCGAGCGCGCCGACGGCCCACGCGCTGCCGCGCAGCCCCGCATAGAGCGACAGGAGCGCGCCGGTCAGGAGGAGCTCGGTGGCATCCGTGCGGGGAAGGTCCATGCGCGCGGACGCTACCGGTCCCGGCCGGACCGGAGTTACGGACATGTGGTCCGAAATCCTCTCGACCGCTTGGCGCGCACGCCCGCCGGCCGCATCCTTCGGGCCGAGTCCACGAACGCCGGGGGTGTCTGCGATGGCGCAGTGCGAGGTCTGCGGGAACGACTACGACAAGACGATGGAGATCACCGTCGCCGGCGCGCGGCACGTCTTCGACTCGTTCGAGTGCGCCATCCACGCGATCGCGCCGCGTTGCGAGCACTGCGGCTGCGTGGTCATCGGCCACGGGGTGGAGGCCGACGGCCGCTTCTTCTGCTGCGCGCACTGCGCGAGCAAGGAGGGCCACGGCGAGCTCCGCGACCGCACCGGCCCGCAGGTCGCCTGAAGCGCGCTGCCGCCGGCCCGGCGCCTGGCCTGCGGCGCCGGCCTCAGCCCGTGTTGCGCAGGCCCGCCGCGATGCCCGTGATGGTCGACAGCAGCGGCTCGCGCGCGTCGTCGCGGCCGGCGCGGGCGCGCGCGAGCAGCTCGACCTGCAGGTGCGAGAGCGGATCGACCCAGGGATTGCGATGCGACAGCCGGCGCAGCAGCGCCGGCGTGTCGGCGAGCAGCCGCTCCTCGCCGAGGACCTCGAGCAGCCGGCCGACGACCAGCTCGTACTCCGCCTCGATGCGCGGCCAGAAGCGCGCGCGCAGCTCCGGCTCGACGAGCCGCAAGTAGCGCGCGCCGACGCCGAGGTCGGTCTTGTAGAGCGCCATCTCGAGCGTCGAGAGCAGGCTTTGGAAGAACGGCCAGCGCCGCGCCATCTCGCGCTGGAGCTCGAGCGGGCCCTCGCCCAGCGCCGCGCCCGCGCCGAACCACGAGGGCAGCAGCACGCGGTTCTGCGTCCACGCGAAGACCCACGGGATCGCCCGCAGCGCCTCGACGCCGCCCGCGTTGCGCTTGGACGGCCGCGAGCCGATGTTGAGCGCCGTCAGCTCGGCGATCGGCGTGACCTGCGCGAAGAAGCGCGGGAAGTCCGGGTCCTCGTAGACGAGGCCGCGGTACAGCTCGCGCGAGCGCGCGCTCATGCGCTCCATCTCCTCGCGCCACTCGCGCGGCACCGGCGGCTGATCGCGCCCGGACGCGAGCAGGACCGCCGAGATCGTCTGCTCGAGCGAGCGGACGGCGAGCTCCGGGTCGCCGTAGCGCGCCGACACGGTCTCGCCCTGCTCGGTGATCCGGATGCGCCCGCGCAGCGAGCCGCGCGGCTGCGCGAGGATCGCGCGGTGCGTGCGCCCGCCGCCGCGCGACGGCGAGCCCCCGCGGCCGTGGAAGAGCTCGAGCTCCAGCCCCGTCTCGCCGGCCTGCTCGGCCAGCTGCTCCTGCGCCACGTGCAGCGCCCATTGGCTCGACACGAAGCCGGAGTCCTTGCCGGAGTCCGAGTAGCCGAGCATGATCGTCTGCAGGTCGCCCGCGGCGCGCAGCGCGTCGCGGTAGACGGCGGTCCGGTACAGCGCCGCCATGGTCGCGGGCGCGCACTCGAGGTCGGCGAGCGTCTCGAACAGCGGCACGAGCCGCAGCTCCGCGCCCGCGCGGCGCACGAGCCACAGCGCGGCGAGCACGTCCGAGGGCGCCTGGGCCATGGAGATGACCATCACCGGCACGGCCTGCGGGCCGTAGGCCTCGCGCGCCATCGCCACCGTGTCGAGCACCCGCAGGAGCTCTCCGGCGGCGCCCTCCGGGTGGCGGTCGAGCCCGCGCCGGCCCTCGCCGATCGCCTCGGCGAGCAGGCGGCGGCGCTCCTCCTCGCCCGCGTTGCGGTAGCCGGGCAGGAGCGCTGCCGCCGCCTCTTGGACGACCCCGGCGGACTGGCGCACGTCGAGGGCGGCGACGTGAAAGCCGAACACGTCGACCTGCCGCAGCAGGCGCCGGATGGCGCCGCGGGCGACGTGCTCGGAGCCGACGCTGCCCAGCACGAGCGCGAGGTCCTCGCGCAGCGCCTGCGGGTCGAGGTAGCCGGGCTCGCGCGCCAGCGGGTCGAGCATGTTCGAGAGCCGGTGCGCGACGAAGCCGAGCTTCGTCCGCAGCGGCTCCCAGTCGCGGTGCACGCGCCGCAGCACCGGCGCGGTCGGCAGCTCGGCCTCGTCGCGGGCGAGCGCCGCCTCGAGCTCCGCCGAGACCCGCACGTGGCGGCGCGAGTGGGAGAACCGCTTGGCCAGGTCGTCCACGCCCGCCCGCAGGAGCCGCAGGGCCGCGCGGCGGTGCATGAAGAGCGTCCGCGCCAGCGTCTCCGCGCCGACCTCGGGATGCCCGTCCATGTCCGAGCCCGCCCAGCTGCCGAAGGCCACCGCGCGGTCGTTCACCGGCACGTCGAACGCCCGCTCGAGCTCGTCCAGCACGGCCGGGACCGCGTCGTACAGCGTCGCCTCGAAGAAGAAGAGGTTGCGCCGCACCTCGTCCTCGACCTTCGGGCGCACGCGCCGCACCTCGTCCGTGAGCCACCACAGCGTCACGGACTCGCGCAGGTCGGCGACCAGCCGCCGCCGCTGGGTGCGGCCGATCCGGGGGTCGTCGAGGCGGTCGAGCAGGTCGGCGATGCGGAGCTGGTGGTCGAGCACGGAGCGGCGCGTCGCCTCGGTCGGGTGCGCGGTGAGGACGAGCTCCACGTGCAGCGCGCGCACCGCCGCGGCCAGGTCGGCGCCGTCCGCGCGCAGCAGCTCGGCGGCTTCGAGCAGCGACTCGCGCTGCCGCACGCCGGTGGCGTCGTAGTGGCGCCGGCGCCGGACGCGCTCGCGCTCCTCGGCGATGTTGGCCAGCTGCAGCTGGAGCGCGCAGGCGCGGATCACGGGCTCCACGTGGTCGTCGCGCAGGACCGCGAAGGGGTCGGCGAGCGCGGCGCGGGCGCCGGCGTCGCCGGCCCGCAGCTCGGCGGCGGTCTCGTGCAGCCAGCGGACCTTCTCCGCGAAGACCTCGCCGTTCTGCTCCACGAGGACCTCGTGGAGCACCTGCGAGAGCAGCTCGGAGTCGCGCGCCAGCGCGTCCGGCGCGGCGAGATGGTCGAGGGCGAGGGTCATCGGAGCGGATGAGTGTGCCACGCGCCTCGCCGCGTCCCATGGCGCAAGAGGCGGCACGCCCACGCGAAGCGGGCGTGCAACGCCGTTGCGCGGCCGTGATCGATGGTCGAGCGCGCCCGGACCGCCCGGCCGCGGTCAGTCGTGCCCGGGAACGACGAGCACCGGGCGCGCCGCGTGATGGAGCACCCCGGACGAGACCGACCCGAGGAGCGCCGCGGCGAAGGCGGACCGGCCGCGCGAGCCCATGACGATCACCCCCGCGTCGAGCTCGTCCGCGAGGTCGAGCAGCGCGCGGTAGTAGCGCTCGCGCGTGCCGAGGGCGCGCGGCTCGGCGTCGAAGCCGGCCGCGCGGGCGAGCTCCGCGCCCTCGGCCGCGAGG
>DATMVH010000427.1:0-4120 GCA_035563395.1 Solirubrobacteraceae bacterium | reverse complement strand
CGAGGTCCTCGGAGGTGGTGGGCGACGACATTGCGTCGAACGTACCCGTCCCCGGTGCGGTGCGGCGCTCATGCCCTGGACGTTGCGTGCTCCTCGAGCATGTGCGGAAAGAGCATGTGCGGAAAGGGCCGACGTGCTGCGCCTGCTTCATCGCCGACCACCGGGCCCGCCACGCCCTGGCGGCGCCGCGAACGCGCTCCCCGCCGGTCGAGTGGACGCTCCGCGCGCTACCCCAGCTGGTTGAGCCCGTAAATGCGGCCGTCGGGCGCCCGGAAGTGCCGATAGGCGTCCGGGCGCTCGCCGAGCTCGGCGCGGGTGACGTCGCTGAGGAGCTCGCCGCCGGCGGCCTCGACGGCCGCCGACGCGGCGTCGATGTCGTCGACGCGGAAACCGAACGCGATGCCGCCGTCGTTGTACCCGAAGGCCGGCTGCGTCTCCTTCGTGTAGAGCTCGTACAGCGTGCCGTCGGGCAGCGCGAAGACCGCGACTCCCGGCATCTCGATCAGCGGTGCGACCCCGAAGGTGTCGGTGACGAGCTTGCGCATGGACTCGAACGTGTCCTCCTCCATGACAGACGCGTGCCAGGTGATGCCGTTGACGGTCATCGTGGGCTCCTTCTCGGAAGTCAGGACCGGGACCGGGCGGCGAGCAGCTCGTCGAGGTCCAGCGGCTCATCGATGTAGGACATGTCCTCCCCTGGCACCGGCCACAGGTCGGGAGAGCGGTCCCAGGCGAGCTCGAGGTCGTTGCCGACAGGGTCGGAGAGGTAGACGGTCTGGTGCGTGCCGTGGTCGGTGACCAGCCGGAGCTCGACGCCGGCCTCGACGAGGCGGCCGACGACGTCGGCAAGGCGCGCGCGGGTCGAGAAGTTGAGCGCGACGTGGTGCAGTCCGGTGCGGCCACGTTCCTGCGGTGTGCCGCCCTTGCTCAGCCAGGTGTTGAAACCGAGGCGATGGTGGTAGCCGCCGGCGCTGATGAACAGCACGTCGCCGGTGCCGCCCCAGCCGGGCACGTCGCGGGCCTCGAAGACCACGTCGAAGCCCATGATCCCGACGTAGAAGTCGCGGACGCGATCGGTGTCGGCCGTGCGCAGTGCACATGACCGATCCGCAGATCGGGGTCGATCGGGGGCTCGCCGGGGACGAGGGCCTCGATCGGACCCTGTGGGCGGTTGGCGCTGATCAGGACGTCTCCTCGGCGACGAAGGTCACGGCGGTGCCGAACGGATCGACGGTTGTCAGGCCGCCGTCGAAGCGCCGGACCTCGGCCTTGGCGGCGCAGAGCCGGTCGCACAGCTCCTCGACGTCCTCGTCGGTGGGCAGCGTGGCAGTCCACTGGCGCAGCCCGGCGGTGTGCGCGGGCGGCGCGGTGGCGCCGACGCCGTTCCACGTGTTGACGGCGACGTGGTGGTGATAGCCGTCGACGGAGAGGAACGCCGCGACGCCGTAGTCGGATTGCAGGTCGAAGCCGAGGACGTCGCGGTAGAACGCGACGGCCTGCGAGAGGTCGCCGACGTAGAGGTGTACGTGGCCCATGCGGACGCCGGGGGCGACCACGCTGGGCGGCGGCTCGCCCGCGACGCTGTCCAGGAGCGACGAGAAGTCCAGTGGACGGGGGCGCGCCGCGGCGGCGTCGCCGTGGGCGGGCCACAGCTCCCGGGCGCGGTCGGCGGCGAGCTCGATCCCGTTGCCGTCGGGATCGGGGAGGTAGATGGCTTCGTGGAAGCCGTGGTCGGAGGCGCCGTCGATCCGGGTCTGCGTGGCGGCGAGGCGGACCGCGGCTCGAGCGAGGTCCTCGCGGGTCGGGTAGAGCAGGGCGTAGTGGTAGAGGCCCGCGGTGCCATGGCCGGCAGGGCGCGCCTGCGGGTCCTCGTCCAGGATCACGAGGGTCTCGCGGCCGTCGCCGAGAACCGCCGATGACTCTCCGCGGCTGTGGAGCTGCAGACCGAGCGCCCGCTGATACCAGGCGACCGAGCGGGTGACGTCGCGAACGGTCAGCTCGACGGCTCCGAGGCGCAGGCCGGTGAGCGGCGCCACAGCCGGGCGGGTCTTGTGTGGGTGGTCGATCAAGCTCATGGTCGGAGCATCGGTCCGCGGGCCTCGGCCGGGAATGGGCGATCTGGACGAACCCATGGACGTCTTGGGCGGCCCTGAGGACGTCTCGGCGCGTCGTCCTCGCCGACGTGCACGGTCGTGGGTCGACGGCCTCCGGCCACGGCGCGAGGGTCGCCGCGATCGAGGTCCGATCGTCCGGCGGGGTATCACGCACGCCGCGATTCATCCAAGAAGTCCATGTCTTCGCCGAAGGTGTCTCTACCGGCCGGCTCCTCGTACCCCGATGCTGAGGGCATGCAGTTCACCGCTTGCCAGGGGGCGCTGCTCTCCAACGACCCCGACAAAGCCGCGCTGCTCGAGGCGCTCGGCATCACCGTCGTCGGCCGGCGTCGCACCGGCGTCTTCGCCGGCGAGGCGAACCGCCGCTACCTCGAGACCAAGGTCTCGAGCACGGGCCACACGATCCACCTCCCCTTGCCGCTGTTGGCGGCTTGACCTACCGAAAGGAACCACGCACCATGAGCACGCAGGATCTCGCGCTGCCGCGCACCGATATCAAGAGCAAGAGCCGCGGCCTGCTCAAGGGCGCCGCGACCACCGCGGTCGCGGCCACCATCGGCAACCTCGGCATCTGGGCGATCGCCACTGCGGCGATCGACGTCCCCGAGCGGTTCACGCCGCTGCAGCCCGGCAGCGTCGTCTTCATGACGGTCCTCGGCGTCGTCCTCGCCGCCGTCGCGTTCAAGATCGTGGCCGGACGCTCGGCGACCCCCGTCGAGACGTTCCGCAAGATCGTTCCGGTCGGCCTCGTGGCCTCCTTCGTCCCCGACCTGCTCATCTGGGCCGGCGAGGGCTACGAGGGTGCGGCCGAGGCCAAGACCGTCCTGCCGCTGATGGCGATGCACGTCCTCGCGGGCGCCGCCGTCTACTTCCTCCTGCCGTCCAGCCCGGACGCCGACGGATCCGCCCGCTGACGCATCATCGAAGCGCGTCGGTCGCCGGCGCGCCGCAGCACCCAGGCACCGTCGCCCCATGCGTGGGCGGCGGTGCCTTCGTCGTTCTGCGGCGAGGCCCGGGGCGACCAGGCCGGGCGGGGCTCTCCAGCGCCGGCCTCGCCGTCAGCAGGCGTCCGCTGACGGCCCGGCGGGTCGCGCAGCCGCAGGAGCAGCGAATGCAGCTGCTCCCGCTCGGCGGCGGTCAGCGGGGAGAAGAACGCGGCTTCGGCGTCGCGAAACGCCTGGTCGGCCAGGGCCAGGCGGCGCTGGCCGGCGGCGGCGATGGTGACGACGTGGCGGCGGCGGTCGACGGTGTCTCGCTCGCGCTTGCTCAGACGCCCCGTCTCGAGCGGGTTGAGCAGGTTGACGAGGGCGCTGTGGTCGATGTCCACGAGCTCGGCGAGCTCGGGTTGGCCGATGGGGCCGCGGTCGGCCAGGAGGTCGAGGATGCGCAGTTGGCGTGGTTTGAGGTCGTGCTCGGCGAGCACCTCGCGGATGTGGCGCTGGAAGCTGTCGCCGAGGACGGTGAGCGTGGTGCCGGTGCGGGCGTCGGCGCTGTGGAGCACCCGGCCGGTCTGGGGAGGGCCGATGGACGCCACGTGCGTACCGTAGCGCCCATCGTTGGCGGCCCTCGATGATTTTCCAGGCGGCAAGGAACTAGCGGGTCAGGACCATCGCGTTGCCGGCCGGGTCGTGCACGAGGTGCCCGTCGGCGTGCGGGGTCGCGCCGTCGACGCGCTCCAGGGCGGTGCGCAGGCGGTCGGGCGTGTCGAAGCGGATGGTGAAGTGGCGCAGCCCGGCGGTGCCCGCGGGCGGCTGGGAGACGCCGACGCCCTGCCAGACGTTGATCGCCATGCGGTGCTTGAACGCGCCGTCGGCGTGGAAGTCGACGCCGCTGCCGAAGTCGTTGGCGAGGATGAAGCCGAGGTCGTGCTCGTAGAAGTGCCGGCCGGCGGCGATGTCGCCGACGTGCAGGTGCACGTGGCCGATCCTGGTGCCGGCTGGCAGCGGCCGGTCGAGGTCGCGGTCGGGCAGGTGGGAGAGTTGCTCAGGAAGGCGCCGCCCCGGCGC
>DATMVH010000426.1:0-3909 GCA_035563395.1 Solirubrobacteraceae bacterium | reverse complement strand
GACCCGGAGCTCCAGCGCGCCGCCGTCGAGGCGCTGGCCGGGCGCTTCGGCGGCATCGCGGTGCTGCGGCCGCGCAACGGCGAGGTGCTGGCGCTCGCCGGGGTCGCGTACTCCGCCCCGCAGCCGCCCGGCTCCGTGTTCAAGATCGTCACGCTGGCCGCGGCGCTCGAGGCGGGGATCGCCTCGCCGTCGAGCCGCTATCCCGTCGAGACCGCGGCCGTGCTGGAGGGCGTCGAGCTGGAGAACGCGAACGGGGAGGCCTGCGGCGGCTCGCTCCGCGAGGCGTTCGCGCACTCGTGCAACTCCGTGTTCGCGCCGCTCGGCGCGGAGCTCGGCGCCGGCCGGCTCGTCGCCGCCGCGGAGCGCTTCGGCTTCAATCGCGACCCCGTGCTGGCGGGCGCCGCGCGCTCGACGCTTCCCGCCGCCGCGGAGGTCGGGGACGACCTCGCCGTCGGCTCGACCGCGATCGGGCAGGGCAAGGTGCTCGCCACGCCGCTGCTGATGGCCGGCGTGGCCGCCGCCATCGCGGAGGGCGGCGTGTGGGCGGACCCGACGCTGCGACCGGGCGCGCAGCCGCGCCGCCGGCGCGTCACGCCGCCGCGCGTCGCGCGCACGATCCGCCGCTTCATGCGCGCCGTCGTGTCCTCGGGGACGGGCGTCGCGGCCGCGATCCCGGGCGTCGCCGTCGCCGGGAAGACCGGCACCGCCGAGCTGCGCGACACGACGAACGACGACCCCGTTCCCGCGAAGCCCGGCGAGCCGCCGCCGCCACCCGACATCACGGACACCGACGCCTGGTTCACGGCCTTCGCGCCGGCGCGGCGTCCGCGCGTGGCCGTCGCGGTCATGCTCGTCGGGCAGGGCGCGGGAGGCGACACCGCGGCCCCCGCCGCGCGCGTGGTGCTCGAGGCGGCGCTGCGCCGCCGGCCCCGCTAGACGTCGATGTCGATGATGCCCGTGGTGCCGCTGCCGCGCGAGCTCGAGATGCGGAACTCGAGCGGGCGGTTGTAGAGCGACTCGATGTCGACCTTGAACAGGATCAGGTCGCCCTGGATGGGCCCGTTGAAGGACGGCGAGTCGGGCCGCGGGACGACTTCGCCGGGCCTGATCGGGTCCGGCCGGTAGATGAACACGTTGGTGCGCGGGTCGAGCACGACCGGCCGGTAGGTCTTCTCCGTCGTGTCGACGATCTCGAAGCGGTCCGCGGGGCGCAGCGTCCGGTCCGTCAGGTTCTGGACGCGGAGGAAGATCGCGAACCACGTCTCGTCGTTCGTCGGCTGGACCCCCTCGGCGAGCCCGCGCAGGTAGCCCTGGTCCTCGCGGTCCGACGGGT
The DNA here is from genome assembly GCA_035563395.1 of Solirubrobacteraceae bacterium. Classification (GTDB taxonomy): domain Bacteria; phylum Actinomycetota; class Thermoleophilia; order Solirubrobacterales; family Solirubrobacteraceae; genus DASQMT01. The sequence continues at coordinate 2,576 of DATMVH010000426.1, read as the reverse complement.
TCAGGATCCGCGACATCTGGATCTGGTAGGTCAGCTCGTCGACCTCGATGTAGAGGCCCTCGGTCTCGCCGAGCGTGCGGACCTCCTCGTGCCGGCCGCATCCGCCGGCGACGGTCGCGGCCAGGACGACGAGGCAGGCGGCGGCGAGGCGGGCGAGGCGGGGCACCGGCGCGTCAGTCTAGACCGCCGACGGTGGCGCGCGCGCCGCGGTCGCGGTTCTCCTCGAGGATGGAGCGGAGCCGGCGCAGGGCCTTGCCCGCGTTCCGGCGCGCCCAGCCGCGGCGGCCGGACATCGCCTCGACGAACCGGTCCGTCGCCAGCGGCGGTTCCGTCTCGTACATGTACTCCAGCCGCGTCCCCCCGCCGGCCGCGGGCTCGAGCGTCCACTGCTCGAAGGTCTTGATGCGGTTGTACTTGCCCCCGCGGCCGACGCCGATCAGCCGGTACGGCGGGTCGAGCTCGGCCAGATTGACGTCGTAGTAGCCGAAGCGGTCGAAGCGCGCGTCGCGCTTGTAGCGCGCGCCGGCGCCGCGGCCCACCGACTGCTGGCGCGTGAGCCGCCAGTCCTTGCGGTAGTGGTCCGTGAACTCGGCGTGGTTGGCGATGTCCGCGAGGTACTCGAACACCTCCTCGCGGGGGCGGTCGATCGTCACGGAGACGGAGACGGGATCCACGGCGCCGGAAGCCTAGAGGACTCCGCGCCTACGCCGCCCGCTCGAGCACCCGCACGGTCTTGTCGTGGGCCGGCGAGCGCATGAGGCGCGACGCGACGGGCGGCTCCCGCCGCTTCGGGCGGCACAGCTCGCACACGATCCGCTCCTCGCCGCCGGCGACGTAGACGTGGACGATCTCGCCGGTGAGCGGCGTGCGCCGGCAGTGCGCGCAGCGATGCCGCGCGGCGACGGAATCGTCCACGCTGCGGCGCAGCAGCGCGTTCTCGAAGCGCGAGCGGGCGCCCGCCGCGGGGCGTCTCGGGGAGGCCGGCATGGTTTCGTGGGATTCGACGCGGGGAACCAGGAGCCTTCCCGTCCGCTCGCCATCCGAATCGGCGCCATTGACGCTCTCCGTACAATCGTCGATGGAGGTCGGGGTCGCCGGACCGGCGCGTGTCGCGCGCCATCAAGGAGCACACGTATGGAGTCACGAACGCCAGGCCAGATCGAGGCGACCGGCACGTTGCCGGTGGTCGGCGAGGGCACGCTGTCGTCCGTCGTCCAGGGCGCCGAGAGCGGCGCGCGGCAGGGCGAGCGCCCGGCCTGGGTCGACGAGGCGCGCGCGTCGCTCGAGGCGCCGGGCAAGTACCTCGCCTACGAGGAGAGCGGCAAGCAGGTGGTCGTGCCCGTCAGCCGCGAGTGGACGCGGATCGGCCGCTCGCTGGCCGCCGACGTGCGGTTCGACGACGCGACGGTGTCGCGCCGCCACGCGCTGATCGTCGCCCAGGCCGACGGGGTCAGGGTGCTCGACGACCGCTCGCTCAACGGCGTGTACGTCAACGGCCGGCGGGTGGAGTGGAGCCCGCTCGGGGACGGCGACGAGATCGTCGTCGGCCGCCACACGATCTACTTCCTCGACGCCGCGGCCGTCGAGTCGGCGCCCATGGCGCCGGCGGCCGTCGCCGAGTAGCGCGCAGGCCGTCCGGCCGGGAGCCGCCGCGGCTCCCGGCCCCGCGATGCCGCCCCCGCGTCGTCTAAGGTCCGCGGTGTGGCCGAGACCATCGCGGTCCTCTCGCTCAAGGGCGGCACGGGCAAGACCACCACGGTGCGGACGCTCACGGACGTCCTGCGCCGCATCGGGCTCGACGTCCTCGCGATCGACCTGGATCCGCAGGGCAACCTGTCGGACTACTTCGACGTGGACGGGAACGCCTCGCCCACGATCGCCGACGTGCTCGCCGGGGACGCGAAGGCGCGCGCGGCCACGCACGACGGCATCATCCCCGCGAGCCCGATCCTCGCCGAGGTCGAGCGGGGGCTGAGCGGCAAGATGGGCCGCGAGCTCGTGCTCCGGCGCGCGCTGAAGGAGGCGCGCAAGTCGCACGACATCATCCTCGTCGACTGCCCGCCGGCGCTCGGCCTGCTGACCATCAACGGGCTCGTCGCCGCCGACTGGGCGCTGATCTCCTCCGAGGCGCAGTACTTCGCCATGCAGGGCGTGCAGGGCGCGCTCGAGGTGATCGAGCAGGCGAAGGAGTTCTACAACCCCGGCCTGGAGTGGCTCGGGGTCGTGATGAACATCGCCGACATGCGCACGGTGCACTCGCGCGAGGCCTACGCCGCGCTGCGCGAGCACTTCGGCGATCGCGTGTTCTCGACGGTGATCCGGGCCTCGATCGCGTACGCCGAGTCCGCGGAGAAGGCGCGCTCGATCCTCGAGTACCGGCCGGACCTGGGGGCCGACTACCTGGCGCTCGCCGCCGAGGTGCTCGAGCGGATCAAGCTCGACGGCTGGCGGCGCAAGCTCGAGCCGCTGCTCGCGGCCGGCACGGCGGCCTAGTGCGCCGCGCCGGCCTCGTGGTCCTCGCCGCCGCCCTGGCCGGGTGGGGCTGCGGCGCCGTGGAGACGGGAACGCCGCCGGGC
>DATMVH010000425.1:0-10346 GCA_035563395.1 Solirubrobacteraceae bacterium | reverse complement strand
CGAGGACGTCCGGTCGGGCTCGGCGAAGCGCAGCAGCCCGCGGCGCTCGAGCGCCGCGGCCAGCGCGCGGTGCAGCTCGGCCCGCTCGCCCGGCAGCAGCTCGTCGTGAACGGCCTCGCGCAGCAGCGCGTGGCGGAACGTGTAGCGGTCCCCCGCGCCGGTCACGACGATGTGGGTGGAGACCGCCTCGCGCAGCGCATCGTTGAGCGCGCGCGGGTCGAGCCCGACGACCTCGGCGAGGACCTCGTGCTCCACCGCCCCCGCGGCCGACAGCACGCGCACGACCTCCTGCGCGTCGTCGCCGAGCCGCTCGATCCGCATCGCGAAGGCGGCCGCGAGGCTTGCGGGCAGGCGGCCGCGGCCGTCCGCGCCCGCCGCCAGCAGCTCCTCGGTGTAGAGCGGGTTGCCCTCGCTGCGCGCGTACAGGCGCTCGACGAGGTCGTCGCCCGGCGGCGCGCCGAGCAGGTCCGCGAGCTGGTCGGCGAGCTCGTCGCGCGCGAGCCGCGGCAGCTCGACGCGCAGCGCGCGCTGGGAGCGCTCGAGCTCCGCGAGCAGGGGGCGGAGCGGGTGGCGGCGGTGCAGCTCGTCCGGACGGTACGTCGCCACGACCAGGATCGCCTCGTCGGCGAGCGCGGCGGCCAGGAAGCGCAGGAACGCGCGCGTGGACGGGTCCGCCCAGTGGAGGTCCTCGATGACCAGCAGCACGGGCGCCGAGCGGGCGAGGCCCTCGAGCACCGCGAGCAGCGCCTCGAACACGCGCGCCTGATCGTCGCGCCGGTCGCGCGGGCCGCCGTCCCCGAGCCCGGGCAGCAGCGCGGCGAGCTCGGCCCGCGCCGGCGCGGGCACGGCGTCGAGCACCGGATCGCTCTCGCGGACGAGCGGCCGCATCGCCATGACGAGCGGCGCGTAGGCGAGCTGGCCCTCGCCGAGCTCGACGCAGTCGCCGCTCAGCACGCGCACGCCGCGCTCGGCCGCGCGGCCCTGGAGCTCGCCGACGAGGCGCGTCTTGCCGACGCCGGACTCCCCGGCCACGAAGGCCAGCGACGGGCGCCCGCCGGCGGCGTCCGCGAGCGCTCCCTCGAGCTCGGCGAGCTGGCGGTCGCGCCCCACGAGGCGGCTTGCGCTGACACCGACGGCCATGCCCACAGGATCGCAGGCGGCGGTCCGGCCGCGAACCTACTCCGCGTCGTAGCTGACCAGCGAGAGCACGTCGTGGCCCTCGAGCCGGCGGCGGCCGTCGAGGAACGCGAGCTCGACCACGAAGGCGCACCCGACGACCGTCCCGCCGAGGCGCTCCACCAGGTCCGCGAGAGCGCGCGCCGTCCCGCCCGTGGCCAGGAGGTCGTCGTGGATCAGCACGCGCGCACCGTGCGCGAGCGCGTCCGCGTGCATCTCGAGCGCGTCGATCCCGTACTCGAGGATGTACTCCGCGGTGACGACCTCGGCCGGCAGCTTGCCCGGCTTCCGCGCCGGGACGAAGCCCGCCCGCAGCTCGCGCGCGATCGCCGCCCCGAAGATGAACCCGCGCGCCTCGGCGGCGAGCACGAACTGCACGTCGCGCGGGCGCGACCAGTCGGCGATCGCGCTCACGGTGGCGTCGACGGCCGCCGGCGACAGGAGCAGAGGCGTGATGTCCTTGAACATGATCCCGGGCTTCGGGAAGTCCGGGATGTCGCGGATGAGCGGCCGGAGGTCCAAAGGGCTCACCGCGCGATGCGCCGGAGGTCGCGGACGAGCAGCAGGTGCTTGAGGTGCGAGGCGACGGCGGCGAGGTTCTCCAGCGTCTCGACGGCCTCCTTGCGCCGCTCCGGATTGCGGGAGCGCAGACCGGGAGCCAGGATCTGCTGCAGCAGCGCGGCCTCGCGCTCGGCCGAGGTCTTGAAGACGCGCAGATTGCGCCCCGCGACGCCGTAGCGGGCGAGCTCCGTGACCGCGCGGACGATCTCGCGCTCCGTCTCGTCGTAGTAGCGGTTGCCGTCGCGCAGCTCGCCCTTGACGATGCCGAAGTCCTCGAGCTCGGCCACGAGCCGCGGCTCCGCGCCGGTCTCGTCCACGACGTCGCTCAGCGAGTACAGCGAGCCGCGCTGCTGGATGGAGAAGGTGAGCCGGCGCAGCGCCGCGCCGGGCCGTGCGTCGCCCGCGGGCGCGGCGGACTGCGCGACGTGCGGCTCGCTGCCGCGCCCGGCGGCGAGCTCCTGGCGGATCACGCGCAGCGGCAGGAACTCGTCGCGCTGCAGGCGCAGGATGGTGCGCAGGCGCGAGACGTCCGTGGCCGAGTAGAGCCGGTAGCCGCCCGGCGTGCGGCGCGGCGCGAGCAGCTTCTGGTCCTCCAGGTAGCGGATCTTCGAGATCGAGATGTCCGGGAACTCCTGCGCGAGCGCCTTGCACACGGCGCCGATGGTGAGCGACTTGCCGGAGCCGTGCGGCGGCGCGGCGGCGGGCGGGTCGACCGGCTCGGCGGCGAGCGTACCGTCGAGCACGGGCTCCGGGGGCTCGCCCTCCACGGCGCTCACCGCGCGAGGTAGGTCAGCTTGTACTTGCCGATCTGCAGCTCGTCGCCGTCCTCGAGCCGGTGCGAGTCGATCCGGCGGCGGTTCACGTACGTGCCGTTCAGCGACCCCGAGTCGTCGAGGTACCAGGCGCCGGACCGGCGTACGAGGACGGCGTGGTCGCGCGACACGGTGACGTCGTCCAGGAAGACCTCGGCATCGGGCGAGCGGCCGATCGTCACGCGGTCGCCGTGCAGCGGGAACGACTGGCCGACCCGCCCGCCGCCCGACCGGATCACGAGCGCGCCCGCCTCCGCCGCGACGTCGCCGACGTCGACAGGGCGCAGCTCCCCGGTCGACTCGTCGATCACGTACGTCGCGGTCGTCGCCTCTTCACTGCGCGACGGCTCGGCGGCACCGAGGTACGCGCCGCACTTGGCGCAGTAGTTCGCGCCTTCGTTGACGACGAACCCGCACTCGGGGCAGTGGCGCGCCACCAGGCGTCTAGGACTCGTCGCCGCCCGAGGCCCGGCCGGCCAGGATGTCCGTCAGGCGCTGGACGTCGGCGCCCGAGATGACGTCCTCTCCCCCTTCGTGCTTCTTGCGGAGGCGGTTCACGAGCTCCGCGCGGAGGATGTCGATCTTGCCGTGCAGGATGCGCCGCTGGTAGGACACCTCCTGCTCCTTGTCGGTCAGGTCCTGGATCAGGTCCTTGAGCTCCTGGTCGGAGAGGGACCCCAGGTCGGGGAAGGTGTCCATGATCGGTCGCGGTCCTTCGGTCACGAGGTCGGGATGTGGCCAAGCATAGCGAGACTCAAGCTGCGGTTGAGGGTCGTTTCAGCATCCGGACGCCGTCCCGGACGTACTGCGCGGTGGACCCCAACACGAGCACGAGACCGACATACAGGCAGGCGAGCGCGAGCCACTCCACGCCGGCCATCGCGAAGAAGAGCGCGCCCATCACCGGCCACACGCCGGCCCGCCCGAGCCAGTTCACCCGGATGTCGAGGCCGCGGCGCATCCCCACGCGCACGAGGACGAGCATCACGAGCTCGCGCGCGGCGAGCAGGGCGAGCGCCCACCGCGGCAGGAGCTCGAAGTGCCAGCACACGACCACGCCGGAGATGACGAGCAGGCGGTCGACGAGCGGGTCGAGCAGCGTGCCGAGCCGCGAGTACTGGCCGGTCACGCGCGCGGCGATGCCGTCGAGGTAGTCCGACCAGCCGATCACCGCGTAGATGACGACGGCGGTCGCGTCCGTGCCGGTTCCGCTCGACAAGGCGACCACCAGGAAGACCGGGATCAGCGCGAGCCGGACGTAGCCGATCGCGTTCGGGATCGTCCACGGGTTCAGCGGCTGGCCGGCCAGCGTCTGCGGCGGCGGCGGCCCCGAGCGGTCCAGGCCCGAGAGCCGGCGGAACGTGAGCTTGCCGCGCTCTAGGGGAGGCTGCGCCACAGGCTCGCCGCCGCCTCGCCCGCGCCCTCGAGCGGAACCGCGCGCTGCTCCCGGCCGCGGCGCACCTGCGCCTCGATCTCCCCCGCGGTCGCGGTCCGGCGCCCGACGGTGAGCCGCAGCGGGACGCCGACGAGCTCCGCGTCGGCGAACTTCTCGCCCGGCCCGGCGTCGCGGTCGTCGTAGACCGCGTCGAGCCCGGCCGCGCGGAGATCCTCGTAGAGGCGGTCGGCGAGGCCGCGCTCGTCCGTTCCGGGCTTGCCGAGCCCGACGAGCTCCACGTCCCACGGCGCGATCGAGCGCGGCCAGGAGATGCCCTGCTCGTCCGCGAACTGCTCGACGGCGGCCGCCGCGATGCGGGCCGGGCCGATGCCGTAGGAGCCCATCCACACCGGCCGGGCCTTGCCGCTCTCGTCGAGGTACGTCGCGCCCAGCGGCTCGGAGTAGCGCGTGCCGAGCTTGAAGATGTTCCCCACCTCGATCGCCGGCTCGACGCGGATGGGATGCCCGCCCGCCGTGTCGCCCTCCTCCACGCGCCGCGCGTCGACGCGCTCGAAGCCGAAGTCGCGGCCCGGCACGACGCCGCGCAGGTGCACGTCGGGGCGGTTGCCGCCGGTCACGTAGCCACCTTCCCCGACCGCGACCCCCTCGTCCAGGAGGATCGGCGCGTCGGCGCCGACCGGGCCGATGTAGCCCGCCGGGCCGATCGGCCGCAGGAACTCCTCCTCCTGCGCGGGGCGGAACTCCGCGCCGAGGGCGTTGCGCAGCTTGACGTCGTTGACGCGGTGGTCGCCGCGGAGCATGAGGAGCACGAGGCCGCGGCCGTCGACCATGACCGGGAACGCCTTCAGGAGCGCGCCGTGCGGCACGCCGAGGTGCGACGCGACCGCGGCGACCGTGATCATCCCGGGCGTCTCGACCGGCTCGGGGCCGGCCGGCGCGGCGGGCAGCTCGACGGGCTGCGGCTCCGCGCGGGCGACCTCGACGTTCGCCGCGTAGCCCGGCGCGAGCGCGACGTCGTTCTCCCCCGCGGGGCACGGCGCCATGTACTCGTGCGCGCCCGTGCCGCCCATCATCCCGACGTCCGACTCCACCCGGTACCACTCGAGCCCCACGCGGTCGAAGATCCGGTCGTAGGCGACGATGTGCTTGCCGTAGCCGACGTCCAGGCCCTCCGCGTCGCGGTCGAAGGTGTAGGCGTCCTTCATGATGAACTCGCGCGTGCGCAGCACCCCCGCGCGCGGGCGCGGCTCGTCGCGCTCCTTCGTCTGGAAGTGGTAGAGGATCTGCGGCAGGTCGCGGTAGGAGCGGATGACCTGCGCCGCGTGCAGGGTGACGATCTCCTCGTGCGTCATGGCGAGCACGAGCGGCGCGCCGCGGCGGTCCTGAAGGCGGAAGAGCTCGGCGCCAACCGACTCGTAGCGCCCGGACTTCTGCCACCACTCGGCCGGGTTGAGCACCGGCATCAGGAGCTCCTGGCCGCCGATCGCGTCCATCTCCTCCCGCACGATCTGCACGATCTTCCGGTGCACGCGCCAGCCGGCGGGCAGCCACGACCACAGCCCCGACCCGACCTGCCGGACCATGCCCGCCCGCACGAGCAGCTTGTGCGAGATCGCCTCCGCGTCGGCGGGCGCCTGCTTCTCGGTCGGAAGGAAGTAGCCGGAGAGTCGGGTCATGCGGTGGCGAAGCCTAGTGGGCCGCACGGAAACCGCACGACCCACTGGATGACTCGTTCCACCCCGAGCCGGAGCTGGGAAGCTGCGCGCATGACGCCCTACGTCTGCGTGACCTGCGGGACCCAGTTCGCCGACAGCGAGGACCCGCCGCCGGCCTGCCCCATCTGCGAGGACCCGCGCCAGTACGTCCCCGAGGGCGGTCAGCGCTGGACGACGCCGGACGAGCTCGCGGCGCGCCACCGCACGGAGGTCCGCGTGGACGGCGGCTTCACGGGCGTGGGGATGGAGCCGTCGTTCGCCATCGGGCAGCGCGCCCTGCTCGTCCCCCACCGCGGCCGCCGGCTCATGTGGGACTGCATCACGCTGCTCGACGACGCCGGAGCGGCCGAGGTCGAGCGCCGCGGCGGGCTGTCGGGCATCGCGATCTCCCACCCGCACTACTACTCCGGCATGGTCGAGTGGGCGCGCCGCTTCGGCTGCCCGGTGCACCTGCACGCCGCCGACGCGGAGTGGATCATGCGGCCCGACCCCGTCGTGGAGCTGTGGGACGGCGAGACGAAGGACCTGGGCGACGGGCTGACGCTGATCCGCTGCGGCGGGCACTTCGCCGGGGGGACGGTCCTGCACGTGGCCGGCGGCGCCGGGGGCGCCGGCACGCTGCTCAGCGGCGACATCGTCCAGGTGATCCCCGACCGCGCGCACGTCGGCTTCATGTACAGCTACCCGAACCTGATCCCCCTGCCGGAGGCCGCGGTGCAGCGAATCGCCGCGGCGCTGGAGCCGTATCCCTTCGAGACCATCCAGGGCGCGTGGTGGGGCCGCACCGTCCCGCGCGACGGCAAGGGGGCGGTGCGGCGGTCCGCCGAGCGCTACAAGCACGCGCTGCGGGGCGAGGTGTGAGCCGCCGCGCGGTGATAGAACCCCCTCGGACCCGAGAACGAGCGAAGGAGAGACCATGGCCTATGAGGTCCCGCCGCTGCCGTACGACTACGCGGCGCTCGAGCCCCACATCGACGAGGCGACGATGCGGGTGCACCACGACAAGCACCACCAGGCCTACGTCGACAAGGTGAACGCCGCGCTGGAAGGCACGCCCCTTGCCGACCAGCCGATCGAGGACGTGCTGCGCGACCTCTCCCAGGTGCCCGAGGACAAGCGGACCGCCGTGCGCAACAACGGCGGCGGGCACTACAACCACACGCTCTTCTGGGAGTGGATGAGCCCGAACGGCGGCGGCGAGCCCGACGGCGCGCTGCGCGACGCGATCGACAGCGCCTTCGGCTCCTTCGACGACTTCAAGGCCAAGTTCAAGGACGCGGGCGTCAACCGCTTCGGCTCCGGCTGGTCGTGGCTCGTGCACGACGGCAGCGGCCTCGCGGTCGTGTCGACGGCCAACCAGGACAACCCCGTCAGCGACGGCCAGACGCCGCTGGTGGGCGTGGACGTCTGGGAGCACGCCTACTACCTGAAGTACCAGAACCGGCGCCCCGACTACATCGACGCGTGGTGGAACACCGTCGACTGGTCGACGGTCGCCGAGCGCTACAGCGCCGTCTCCGGCTGAGCCGGTCCTCGTTCGTACCGCCGCCGCGCCGCGGGCCGGCGCGGCGGTCGCGTCCTACGACGCGGCGCGGGCGGCGGCGCTGCGCGTCAGCCAGGAGCGGATGACGCCGTACGCGGGCCGCGGCCGGCCGCGGCGGTCCATCAGGCCCGAGTCCCACGTCGGGCCGGGCGTCCAGTTGTAGAAGTAGACGCGCTTGACGCGCGGCGACAGCGACGCGAGCTTGAACACCCAGCGGGTCGCCTTGGCCGCGTGCGGCACGGACGAGGGGAACCGGATCCGGTCGCGGGCGTTCTCGCGCCACACGACGCCGCCCGTCTCCGTGAACCACACCGGGCCCTTGGTGGCGCGGAGGAAGGCGCGGGTACCCGTCGTCTGCAGGCGGTTCGCGTCCACGTAGTTGTGCAGGCCCCAGATCAGCCCCCGCATGCGCGTGGCGGCCCGGAAGCGCTTCACCCACGCCGTCATGTTGCTGCTGTCGAGGACGTCGGCTCCGACGATCGTGCAGCTCGGGCAGCGCCGCCGCATCGCCTCGTAATACGCGGCCACGCGCTCGGGCTTGCGGCACGTCGGCTGGCTGCAGAGGTTCGCCTCGTTCCAGGTCACGTACTGCTTGACCCAGGGATAGCGGGCGCGGAAGGCCTGGAACTCCTTCGCGAAGCGCGCCGTCGCCGGCAGATGCCAGACGCGCGCGCCGCTGCGGGCGCGGCCGAACGAGACGAGCACGTTCGCCTTGGCGGCGTGCGCCGCGGCCATGTAGTGGTCGAGCTCCGCGCGTTCGTGCGGCCGGTGCAGGACGTTCCAGCCCACGACGAGCCGCACGTCGCGCACGGCAAGGGCCTGCCAGTGCGGGTCGGAGAACATCGCGGCGCTGTGCTCGCCGACGCCGATCAGGGGCGTCGCGGCGGGCGCGGCGGGCGCCGCGGCGAGCAGCGCGCACAGCGCTGGAAGGAGGAGGGCGGCGAGGCGGCGGGCATGCGGGAAGCTGATCGGCGGCACGCCCCGGCGAATCGGACGCCGGGGCGGTTTCTTGAGGTCAGGGCGGCCGCACCGCGATCCAGCTCTTGCTCAGCGGCCCGACCCGCTCGGCGATGACCGGCGGTCCGAAGAGGGCCTCGAGCTCCCGCCGGCGCAGCAGCGCGATGTCCTCCGGCCCGGCCACCCCGAGCCGCCAGTACCGGCGCCGGACCGCCGGCGGCAGCCAGTGCGCGGCCGGCAGGAGCGAGTGCGGCTCGACGGGGAAGCCGAATGCGGGCGTCTGGACCCACCAGCCGCGCGCGACGCGCATCAGCTCGCCGGCGAAGGACGCGCGCGTCTCCGGCGGCAGGTGCTCGATCACGCTGTTGGAGTACGCGAGGTCGAACTCGCCGTCGGCGAACGGCAGCCGCGCCGTGGCGTCCGCGGTCACGAACCGGCCCGGGTAGTCCGGCCGCGGGACGATGTCGACCCCCGTGACGTCGAGCTCGGGCCCGAAGGCGCGGAGCCCGAGCGGCCCGCAGCCGACGTCGACGATGCGCGTGGCGGGCGTCGCGCCGGTGGCCGCGAGGAACAGGCGGTGGCGCCGCTCCCGCGCCCGCCGCGCCGCCGCCGACGCCACGCGCGACCGCACGCCCGGGCGCGCGGTCGCGTAGACGGGCGGTGCGTCGGGTGGGCGCGCGGGCACGCGCGAACCATAGGCGGGCCGGCCCTCCACATCGCAACTCTCGTCCACGGACGGCGTTGGAACGCCCGATGAAGAGAGACCGCTTGCGCCGCGCGACTGCGGCCGCGGCGGCGGTGGTCGGCGTGCTCGCGCTGCCCGCCGCCGCGCATTCCGCCCCGGCCCAGGAATCCATCGTCGAAGACGAGCTGCACATGCTCGAGTCCGGCCCGGAGGCGCGCGTCCGGGCGCTCGACGACGCCCGGGCGCTTGGAGCCGACACCATCCGCGCCAACGTGCTGTGGGGCCGCCTCGCGCCCGCGTCCGGCGACCGCCAGATGCCCGCCGGCTTCGACGGCGCCAACCCGGCCGCCTACCCGCCGGGCACCTGGGACGCCCTTACGGAGCTCGTCGCGGGCGCGGAGGCGCGCGGGCTGTCGGTGATCCTCACGGTGACCGGCGCAGGGCCCGCGTGGGCGTCGCGCTGCCGCGGCTCGATCGCGAAGCTCCGCACCTGCCGCCCGCGTCCGCGCCTGTTCGGCGACTTCGTGCGCGCCGTCGGGGCGCAGTTCCCGCAGGTCAAGCGCTGGTCGATCTGGAACGAGCCCAACCAGCCCGGCTGGCTGTCGCCCCAGTACGCGCGCGTGCGCGGCGTCACGGTGCCCGTGGCCGCCGGTCTCTACCGCTCGCTCGCGCGAGCCGCCATCGCGGCGCTGCAGGCGACGGGCCACGGCGCCGACCAGATCCTGCTCGGCGAGACCGCACCGGTCGGCCGCACGACCGGCCCGCTCGCGCGCCGCCCGGTCGCGCCGGAGTTCTTCCTGCGCGAGCTGTTCTGCATCGACGGTCAGGGCCGCAGGCTCCGCGGCCGCACCGCGCGGCAGCGCGGCTGCACGCCGTACCCGCGCTTCGCGGTCAGCGGCTACGCGCACCACCCGTACGGCCGCAGCGCCGCCTCGGCGCCCGGCGGCCCGGTCAGCCCCGGGGAGATCGGCATCCTCACGTCGGGCCGCCTCAAGCGCGTGCTCGACCAGGCGGCGCGCGCGGGCCGCATCCCGCGCCGGCTGCCGATCTTCTACACCGAGCACGGCTACCAGACCCGCCCGCCCGAGCCGGTCGGCGTCTCGCTCGCCCGCCAGGCGGCGTACATCAACCAGTCGGACTGGATCGCGTTCCGCGACTCGCGCATCCGCAGCGTCGCCCAGTACAAGCTCGTCGACGACCCCGATCTCGCCGGCTTCCAGACGGGGCTGCGGTTCCTCAGCGGCCGCGCCAAGCCCGCCTACGCCGCCTACCGGCTGCCGATCTGGGTCACCCGGCGCGGGTCGCGCCTGACGATCTACGGGCAGGTCCGTCCCGCCGACGGCGTGGCGGGCCCGGTGGCGATCCAGCGCCAGGCGCGGCGCGGGCGGCCGTTCCGGACGATCCGGACGGTGAACGTCCGCTCGCTCCGCGGCCACTTCACCACGCGGGTGCCGGCGCGCCCGGGCGTGTACCGGCTGAACTGGCAGGGCATGGTGTCCCG